>JASKZZ010000249.1 GCA_030147335.1 Herpetosiphonaceae bacterium
CCGTCAACACGCGTGTAGTTCGTGCTATCGAGATCCGTCACGCTCCACTGACCGTTCTGCTCTCTTAACACCGCGTGACGCCGACTGACGCCGCCCGTCTCACCACCATGCGGCGTGAGATCAACCTCGGGATGAATTCCGCTGATTGGATCTTCACGGCCCACGACCACCTCGTTCCCACCACGCGGCAACGAGATTTGCTTACCATCGCGGGTCACAAAACGTGGTCCGCCTGTCTGCGGCTGGGCAACTGCTGGTGGCAGTTGATCGGTACCGCGTGGCTGCGATGGAACCGAGACGGCAGGCATCATCGGCGGTGGTGAGATTGAATCGATGGCAGGTGACGGAGCCGCTTGAACTGGCTGTGCGGGAACAGCCGGTGTAGGTGGAAGTGGTGGCACCGAAGCAACCGGAGTCGGCGGCGCGGAAACTACAGGAGCAGGCGCGTCATAGGTTTGCACCTTCGGACCAGCAGTTGTTGTATCAACCGCAGGCACAGCTTCCGTTTCAGAACTGGTAGTTGCCGACCGTGCAGCGCCTACGGCAGCAGCGGCAGCAGCGGCAACTGTAGCAACAGCAGCAGCGGCAGCAACTTTTCCTAAAACACCCGAGCCACCCTGTGGTGCCGATCGGCCAGTGAGTGCCTCGAGTTCAGCCTCAGAGCGCGCCAGTGCGGAACGTGCCTCATCCAGCCCTTGCCGGATCGAAGGCGGCGTTGCCGTGCCGAACTGCTGCTCCATTTGCTCCAGCTGCTCAACCATCCGTCGCTGTGTCGTGATTGTTTCTTCCAGCCGAGCGACTTCAGCCGGATCGGGCTGTGGCGCAGCTGTAGGCAGTGCCTGGAGATCGGCTTCAGAGCGCGCCAGTGCGGAACGTGCCTCATCCAGCCCTTGCCGGATCGAAGGCGGCGTTGCCGTGCCGAACTGCTGCTCCATTTGCTCCAGCTGCTCAACCATCCGCCGCTGTGTCGTGATTGTTTCTTCCAATCGTTGACGCTCGGCATCAACGTCAAGTGTAGGAGCGGCAGCAGATGCGCTAAGGTCGGCGTCAACCGGTGGCAATGAAGGCATTGTTTGAGGAATATCGGCGTTGGTATCGGGAGTGACCGGCACCGTTGTTCCTTCGGTCGGCAACGCCGTTGAGCCTGTCATATTTACAACTGGCACATTGGCGGCATCATCCGGTCCTATGATTGACGGATCAACGCCCGGTACCACAGTTGTCGCGTCGGCGCTAAAAGCTGCTTGCGATGCGTCATTGATCGAAGCGCCACAATTGTCGCAAAAACGATTAGCTGCGTCATTGATGGTGCCACATTGTGAACACGTCGTTGTCCCACCTGCACTACCGGTTGTCATATCTGCTGCACCCTCGGATCCGGCTGAGCCGGCCATTGTTGTATCAGTCGTAGCCACGGGAAGAGGTGGTGGAAGCGCAGCGCCGCAGTTATCACAAAATGCGGTTCCGGGCACATTCTCTTGGCCACACACTGGACAAGATGTACCGGACGAGCTGCTTGGTGTGGTCGGAGCCATAGCGACACTAACAGATTCTGGGGCGGGCGATAACGGCGCGCCACATTGATCGCAGAATCGATTAGCGTCGTCATTCCGATGGCCGTTCGGACAGATCAAGGCCATTGTGTCCTCCTTATCAAGCCGAGCACTGTGTAGCTATGCGCAAAACTGAGCGCATCATAGCACAAGATGGCAATTCGCTTAGCAGTTGGACGCAAGAATCGGGCACTCAGTTGCGACCGGCAGACAATGAGTGAAAATGACGCGCAAAAAGACGTGTATTTCAGGAATCTAGTGAAGCTTCGAGATCACGGTCGGCAATAAGCACAACAGTTGTAACATTATCACGACCACCACGCTGATTTGTTAGCTCAACCAATTGATCGCAGGCCGTTTGTGGCGTGGACGCATCTGATACAACACGCGCCAGCTCATGATCGGCGACATGCAGCGGCAAGCCGTCGGTACACAAGAGCAGTCGTTCGCCGCGGCGGAGTGTTCGCGCCGACAGCTCAGGCTCGACTTCCGGCGATGCGCCGAGCGAACGAGCAAGCTGATGCCGTTGAGGATGGTTCGATGCATCAGCAACCGAGATTACACCGCTGGTAACAAGCTCGGCAACAATCGTATGATCCGCCGTCAGCTGTGTAATTTGAGGACGACGAACAGCAGGTCGCACGACGTAGGCGCGACAATCCCCAATATGCGCAATGCGGACACGTCGCTCCCAAACAACGGCAACTAACAGCGTAGTGCCCATGTTTTTAAGCTGACGCGCATGTCGAGAGCGCGAATGGACGGCAAGATTAGCCGCCTTGAGCGCCTCTGAAAGCAGGGCTTGCCATTGATACTCGGTAGTTGGAAGGGCAATCTGTAGTTTAACCGAAAGTGACTGAATCGCGGTAGCAACAGCAATCTGACTCGCCTCTGCACCGCCACGTGTACCGCCCATGCCATCGGCAATAGCTGCGATAACCGCTCGCTTGCCGTCGATGATGATATCATGAACGGCGCTTGTGTCTTCATTTGCTCGACGGTGACGACCGGTGTCACTGCGTTGGGCATATCTAATGGCGATTGGTGAATGTTGAGCCATACGTATCTTGTAAACGCTTCTCCAAATGCGTTGCTGATTATAGCATCCAGTATTCGATCTTCGACTTAGATATGCCTGATGGCCAACTGACGAGCCGAGTTGAACCACATGGTAATCACACCCGGCTATTGACGCAACTTTGGCAAGCAATATCGGGACATCCATCAACACATTTCGTACAAGTAAGATGAACAGGAGCAGCATGCGCTAATGAAGGAACAAAGCAACCCTGGATCAAACGGCGCGACCTTATACGAGCGTATTTACGAGTGTGTCCAGCAAATACCTGCAGGTCGCGTATCAACATATGGCACCGTTGGCGGCCTTGTAGGCTGTCCCGCCCGTGTAGTGGGCTATGCGCTGCATCATTTACGGGGCATGCCGGGGAGCGTCGTTCCATGGCAGCGGATCATCAATGCTCGCGGCGAGATTTCTACATACGGCAATTTGCAGCGTGAGTTGTTGGAAGCAGAGGGCGTTGCCTTTGATGCGTTTGGACGAGTGGACCTGCAACGATTTGGGTGGTTCCTACCAACAAGCAACGATGTGTAGCATGCGAGACTGGGCTGTGGGTGGTATGGGGCTTTGGTTGTAAAGGCGAGATGGCTACAAACGAAAGGAGCGCAAAGCATGTGCCTTGCGCCCCCCACAAACTATCGACGGTCCTAAAACCTCAGCGTTGCTTACTGGGCTTCAAAAGCACCACTATCGCAAGCGCCACCAACCGGCCGAGGCAGACCGCGCTGATCCGTTGCCGGACAGCCTTCGTTCACGCCACCGTTGATTGCCGGGCTACCAGGCAGCAATGCTCGTGTCGACGTTGTTCCACCGTTATTTTGCAGACCACCCAACAACGGATCGGTAGACGGCTTGTCGTTCGGCCCTGTAAGCTTACACGTCGTGCCGTTTTCTACGTTGCCGCCCGCCGATGTAATCGGCCCACTACAGTTACGATTACCGCTTGCGGTTCCGTCGGAATTGTATGCAATAATCGTATTGCGGATCGTCATGCTGGCAGTGCTACCATTCTTAAGACCACCACCAGTGTTTGATGCCGAGTTGTTCGCGATCGTGCTGTTGATAATGTCGGCTATAGCACCAGTTGGTACGCTTGAGCTATATTGATTGGTGATACCACCGCCGTCGCTTATGGCACCTTGCTCGCCGACCGCACGGTTATTCGAGACCGTAACATTGACTAGTGTCATACGACCATTATTGAGAATACCACCACCATCGTCAAAGCTGCTGTTATTTGCAATCGTGCTGTTAAAGATCGTCAACGTACCCGTATTACGAATACCGCCGCCATCGCCGCTAAGCTCCAACGAAGTTCTAACCGCACTATTGTCGCGAATTTCGACATGACTTAGGGTCAGAACACCCTTGTTATAAATACCGCCACCGGGAACGTTAATCGCTCTACCATCGCGGACAGTCAGACCGAAGATCGAAACGTTAATACCGGACGAGATATCGAAAACACGCTCGTTGAGGTTGCTCGCAGCAGCAATAACTGTAGCATTAGCACCCGCACCAACGATTGTCAAGTCTCCACCGCTGCTGGAAACATCCAAATCTCCGCCAGTAGACTGTAGGCCAGAAAGCGTCAGGGTAAAGGTTCCAGCAGGAACTGAAATCGTGTCTGAGCCATCCAGCGCATTAGCCTCACGAATAGCAGCGCGTAGCGTACACACACCATTGCCAATAACAGTCTCACACTTACCGTCGCCCGCCTTGGCATCCGTTACGTCGTCGGTGCTGTTAACTACCAACAACGTGGACGGTGGAGGCGTAAAGTTTTGCACAAGCGGCAAATACGTCTTGATTGAGCCTTGAGCGGCAGTAACATCATTGCTTGCCTGAGCCACAAAACCAGCGCCCGGCAACGCACTCATAAGCAGCAGCGCACTCGCTCGCTTCAACAAAGAATAACGATTCAAAACACATCTCCTT
>JASKZZ010000298.1 GCA_030147335.1 Herpetosiphonaceae bacterium
CCAGCGACGACGCAAACCATTCGTTTTTTCTAACACCGCAGCACTTACCAGCGCCAGTGGTAGTGCGAGCTTTACGTAGTAATGATCGTAAAAGCTCGCGCCATAGGCAAACAGCGCAAGTGTTAGAACAATCCAAACACAAATAAAGAGCCAGCCCGATGCAAGCTGTTGTCTCCATGCGCGAATACATAGGATGCCCGTACCCAGCACAAACATCGCCGCCGTAAACGCAGTGGCCTGATCGGACAGCAAAAAGGTCCAACGTCCATCAGCGGGATCGGACGGGCGAATCATTTGCAACAAGATAGCTTGGCGCAGCAATTCTGTACCCGATGTTGCAATGAACCAGCCGCAGATCACCAATGTTCCCAGCAGACTACCAAGCACAAAATCTCGTAGTGCGACCCAGCGTCGCTCCAGCAGGAAAACAAGCGCGGCAGCAGCAGGGACGACAACTGCTGTGATTTTGACCATAAGGCCAAGCGCAAGGAACAATCCCGCAGCCAAGCCCTGCCGTCGTCCATTGAGCGTTGTTAACACAAACAATGCGCCAGCCGCTAGCCACGGTGCTTGCAGTGGCTCCAAACGTACCCCACGCGCAAAGTTAATCACCAGCGCATCGCCAAGATACACAAGCGCCGCCAGAAGCGCGCCCGGCCAAGCCACGAGTTGCCGTGCCGCGAGATATAACAGGCCAGCCGCCAGCCCATCACACAGCAGCGCAATGACCCGAGCCGCCAGCAGACCAACAGAATTATCCTGGCCGATGTTAAGCAGATGCGCGGTCGGCAACAACATCACAACAGAGCCAGGTAGATGGGGAAACACAAAATCACGATAAGGAAATGCACCACCGCTAAGGAGCCACGCGCCGCCGAGATAAACTCCCTCATCGTAGTCGGGCTTGATCCACGGATCGACGAGCAGCGGAAACACACGAATCGCTACTGCCAGCACCGTCACTAGCAGCGCGATCACGAGGTCGCGCGGCTGCACCATTGCACGCTCGGCAATAACGCGTGACCCGTGATTACGCAGGATTATCGCCAGCACGATCAAGGCGGATGGCAGCCAGAACAGCGTTGTTAGCGCCGCTGGAGCTACGTGCAAGGTATCAATCCATGCGGATTGCCCCCCAATACGACCGACTGCCGAGGCAAGGTGCGTCGGCATATGGGCAACAACCAACAGGCCAAGCCAGCCCACCAGCAGCAGGCTACGAATAGTGACGCTTTGCAAGGTTAAGCGGCGGGATGTGTCAGTAATAGCAGTTGATGTAAGCACGATTACGAATTGTACCGGAGCCGGACCAGTTCACAAGGCCCCATTGAATAAAGCTCATTCGGCGCTTGCGTCCACGATCTTCCCGGCGGCACGACCTTTTGCCAACACCTGCTCCGCCATTCGTAGCGAGGCTGCATCGATCATCGCTCCTGCCAGCGTTACCGCGCCTCGGCCTTCATCGTCCAAAGCTGCTGCGTAGCGACCAAGAATTGCCTGCGCGTGTGCAATTGCCTCATCTGAAGGCATAAAGATTGTGTTGATCGGATCGATCTGGGCTGGATGAATTGCCCACTTGCCATCGCAGCCGAGGGAACGCGACAACATGGCGCTATGCTCTAAACCAGCTTGATCGGCAAACGCGCCGTATGGTCCGTCAATTGCCTGAAGGCCGGCAGCTTTGGCCGCGACAACCATACGGCTCAAAGCGGCGTGCCAAATATGGCCGGGATATTCCGGCACGGCACCGCCAATATCGAGCAGTGGAACGCCTAATGACGCGGCAAAATCACCGGGCCCGAAAATAAGCGCGGCGAGTCGTCGACTGGATGTTGCGATCTGTTCAACCTGCACCATACCTGCCGCCGTCTCGATCTGCGCCTCGATTGCGATTGGCCGTGTGAAACGCTGTTTGGCCTCAATCTGCGTCAACAGCATGTCGAGCATATACACATCGCCGGGAACATTAACCTTTGGCAAAATCACAACGTCAATCATATCGCCGGCTGCTTCAACAACCGTGATCAAATCATCATAGAACCACTGCGAAGATGTTGCGTTGATGCGTACCGCACGAAGCTTTGCGCCCCAATCATGTTGTTTCAAAGCTGAAATGATAGATTGTCGTGCTTGATAACGCTGGTCGGGCGCGACTGAGTCTTCAAGATCGAGCATGACCAGGTCTGCATTACTGCCAGCTGCTTTGGCAATAAATCGGTCGTTATTACCGGGAACACTCAGCTCGCTACGTCGTGGACGTGTTAACTGAACCAACAAGTGTGTCATAGCTTCACCTATCGTTTGCAAGCAGATTGTCGTGGAGTTGGAGTAATCGCGCAACTTGCGACATGCGAAGATTAATCGTCCAGCATCACTTTCGACTTTGCGCACAGTTGCACAGTCGGTTAACATGGCTTGACACGCCAATCCTTCCGACAAACACTACACGTATCAATAAGCAAAGGAGTTTTTCCTATGACCGACAAAGCTGCGTTTGTGCCTGGGCTAGAAGGAATCGTTGCGGCGCAAACTCGTCTTAGCAGTGTGGATGGACAGGCTGGAGAGCTTATTATCGCAGGATTTCCGGTGGAAGCGCTGGCAGGCACTGCTAGTTTCGAGGAAACGCTGTACCTGTTGTGGAACGACGCACTGCCGAATGCCGAGCAGCTAAACACATTGAAAGCGGAACTGGCAGAACAACGTGAGTTACCGACAGCGACCATGGCGCTCCTGCGTGCAGCGGCGACCAACAAAGTTGTGGATATGGACGCGCTGCGCATGGCAGCAAGCACGCTTAGCCTCAACGCACCCAATGCCGATCCACGCCGAGACGCAGTATCGCTTATCGCTCGTTTTCCAACCATTGTCGCAGCGTATCGTCGGATGTTAAGTGGTCTGGAACCGGTCGCACCTCGGTCCGACCTTGGCCATGCCGCCAACTATCTGTATATGCTTTCCGGCGACGAGCCAAGTGCTGAGCGCGCACGCGGACTGGAAACGTATCTTAACACGGTATCTGACCACGGCTTGAATGCCTCGACCTTTACGGCACGGGTTATTATTTCGACCCAATCCGATATGATCTCGGCAATAACCGGCGCGATTGGCGCGCTCAAAGGTCCACTGCATGGCGGAGCACCGGGGCCGGCACTTGATATGGTGTTTGAGATCGGCGAGGTAGGGCGAGCAGAGCCGCATATGCGTGCCATGCTGGAGCGCGGAGACCGGCTGATGGGCTTTGGGCACCGCGTGTACAAGGTGCGCGATCCACGAGCGGAGGTGCTATCGGCAGCCGCTGAGAAGATGTATCGAGCCGACGGCGACATGCGATTGTATGAGCTGACGCGGCAGGTCGAGCAAACGGCAATTCAGCTGCTGGAAGAGTTCAAGCCGGGTCGTAAGCTACAAACCAACGTCGAGTTTTATACAGCTCTGCTGCTGCATGGGCTTGGTCTAGCTACAGATGTTTTCACGCCAACTTTCGCCATTGGACGGGCGGCGGGTTGGACAGCGCACTGCTTCGAGCAACTGCGCAATAATCGCATTTTCCGCCCGCAATCAGTCTACACTGGCGTCAAAGATCGCCAATACGTGCCGCTTGACCAGCGCTAAAGTCAGGACAGGGAGAAGAGATGAGCAACACAGGCCGACGTAGCGCGGTGGGAGATCAATCGGAAAGCGTCACGTCACCTTCGCTGCTTGCCATTGGAATCATTTTGGGAATTGGTGTTGCCGGAACTTTGGATGAAGTAATCCTTCATCAGCTGCTTCAATGGCACAACTTGTATGTTCACACGACGACCGCGGGGCGACTGGTAAGCGACGGCATTTTTCATGTTTTCTCGTCGGCAATGCTTGTGCTAGGCACGGTGCTGTTGTGGCGCAGACGAGCAACGCCGCGACGTACAGGAGACAGTCAGCGTTTGTTCGCCGGTGTACTTTTTGGCGCAGGCGGGTTCAACCTGTATGATGGAACGGTTCAGCACAAGATATTACAGTTGCATCCGGTGCGTGAAGGCGTTGACAACATTTTGGTGTATGATCTCGCGTTCAATGGCATCGCGCTTGTGATTGTGCTATGCGGATGGCTCGTCTGGCGCAAGGTGAAAGACCCGTCGTAGCAGCGTGATTCTGTTGGGAGGGAAGCACGGACTGAACAGGGACGCTAGTGCGCCACATGGCAACATTCGTGCGATTGTAAAAGGATTCTCAGCCTATGACGGTAGTGATCGTTGGAGCGGGATTAGCCGGTCTGGTTTGCGCGCGACACCTACAAAAGCGAAACCTTGAAGTCATGGTGCTCGAAGCAGATCCAGAGGTTGGAGGCCGCGTGCGCTCCGATCACATCGACGGCTTTATTCTTGATCGTGGTTTTCAGGTGCTCTTCGACCAGTATCCTGCCGTGCGCCGTAATCTCGATCTGGATGCGCTTGACCTGCAGCCCTTCGAGCCGGGCGCGATTATTTGTCAAAACGGTCAGCGCACAGTATTGACTGATCCGCTCCGTGACCGGCGGTGGCGTGATCTGCTTGAAGCAAGCCGTTCGCGTTCTGCCGGACTAGCCGATAAGCTGCGCACCCTGAGGCTTGCGCTTTCCTCGCGTAATACCGACAACGACCAACGCGCCGAGCCGGACACGCAAAGTACAGCTACATATTTGCGCGAGCAGGGCTTTAGCGAGCAGATTATTGAGTCGTTTTATCGGCCCTTTTTTGGCGGCGTGTTCCTGGAACGCGACCTGATTACAACTGAAGCGCTGTTCCGCTTTTATTTTCGCATGTTCAGCGCGGGACAAACAACGCTTCCAGCGCAGGGCATTGGCGCAATGACCCAGCAGCTAGCCGCGCCACTTGTCATGACAAACAGCGTTCGCACGAATAGCCCTGTAGGTGGGCTGCTTAGCGATAGCGGACGGGTGACAGGTGTGTTGCTAACGAATGGTCAACAGATTTCTGCTGATGCGGTCGTTCTTGCAACTGATGCGCCGAGCGCTGCCCGCCTTGCTCCACCCGAGGCAAAGCTGCACACTCCCGAGGGCGCGCTTGGAACCACGACGTTGTATTTCGCCGGAGCCGAGCCGTTGTATCACAGCCGCAAGATTGTATTGAACGCAAATCCAAATCCACTTGTCAACAACGCGCAGATGGTCAGCAACGTCGCGCCGAGCTACGCTCCAGATGGTCGGCACTTGTTGAGTGTGGCGGTGCTGGGCATACCGGAAATGAGTGATGCGCAGCTCGTCGTTGCGGTCATGCGTGACCTTCGTAAAATGTTTGCCGGCAACGCGCAAGCCCTTCGTGCGCTGGCAACCTATTATCCGCTGCGGATTTATCGTATTCCTTACGCGCAGTTCCCACAACCACCCGGCATCTACCGCACTCTGCCGTCACACGGCACCATGATGCAAGGATTGTATATCGCCGCAGAGTACACCGACGCCAGCAGCATTAACGGCGCAATGACCAGCGGCGAGCGCTGCGCGGCAACCGTAGGCCAGGAACTCAAACGTCGTCAACTCCAGTAAATTCCAGTTAATACAGTCCAAAAGAACCGACCCATGAAAGCTTAGGTTTCATGGGTCGGTTTGCACTGGAAGCTTTGCCGCGCTCTTGCTACTTGGTTCCCAGGCCGACAATCTCAAGATGACTGGCGAAAAAATCGGGCTGATCAAGCATATACAGCGACGA
>JASKZZ010000300.1 GCA_030147335.1 Herpetosiphonaceae bacterium
TAGCGCTTACGTTGTGGGCACAGCGTGGACAATGGCGCTGGCTGTTGATCGGCGCGGTACTGCTTGGTCTCGGCTCGCTCACACGCGCAATGCTGGCTGGTGTACTGCCCTTGGTTGCGCTCTGGGTGCTGTGGCAAGGCCGCAAATTAGGCGGTGAAGGTATGGGGACACGAGTCGCTGGATCGCCGGACTCGGGTCTTCGTGCCTGGTTGCTTGGATTACGTGCCGCTGCTGTGCTAACCGTTGTTGTTTCGGGCGTAATTTTGCCGTGGAGCTTCTACAACACGCGCTTCTTTAGTTCCAGTAGCTTGATCTTGATCGACACTACCGGCGGATACAATGCCATGCTTGGCGCGCAAGCCGCGTTTTTGGAAGCGCATCCTGAGACATCTGAGTGCAGTTCCGAAGCTACACGCTGCGAAAAGATGATCTATAACCAGCTGATAGGCGTACAGGATCATGGTGAGCGGCAGGCGGCGGCGTATGGAGCGGCTGTAACCTGGATTAGCGAAAATCCGAGTGGGTTCGTTCGCAAGGCTGGCCGCGAGCTGATAGACCTGCTGTGGGTTAGTTATAGCGGGGACGAGCGTTTGACCGAGGGCTACGCGGTAGGGCAGGTTCCGGCTCCGCATCTGCTGGGCTTGCTTGTTGACGATACACTGTACGTGTTGGCAGTGCCCTTCGCAATGCTGGGCTTGTGGCGAACACAGGGCCGGGCGGGGAAAGGTCTTGTGATTGCCTGGCTGCTGTACAACATGGTCACCGGGCCACTCTTCTTTGCGATTAATCGCTTTCGCTTGCCGCTGCTGCCTTTTGTGTTCGTGTATGCAGCGTGCGGCGTGTGGCAGCTTCGTGCCGTTTGGCAAAGTACGTCACGTCGGATTGTGGGTGTTGGCTCAGCTGCGATCATGCTGGCAGTGCTGTTGCCGCCGTACATGTATCTGCCTAATCAGTGGGAGGAAAACCAGCGACGGGCGGTTCTGCTCGAAACGCTGATTGGATTTCGCGGCATTGTTGATGCGGAGCGGTGTGCCGAAATCGAGCGGCTAATCCAGCAGGGTGATCTTGATGCCGCACAGCAGTTGCATGACCAGGAGGACACACGTAAGCCACGAACCTGTCTTGCTCCTTTGCAAGCGCAGATTTTTGCTAGGCGAGGTCAACCCGACCAAGCGCTTGCACTGCTGCAAAGCATGGACCCGATCCCTGAACGCTATTTACTGGAAGGCGATATTTATCGGCAGATGGGCAATTTGGATCGGGCGCGAGGCGCGTTCGTTTCAACCAGGCTTGAGCCGAATAATCCTACCTCCTGGGCCTGGGAACATCTGCAGCTGCCACCTGTTACTCGCATCGATGTGGGAAATGGCCTCGATTGGGGCTACATCGATGGGTTTTTTCAGCGCCAATGGCCGCCAACTGCTACCACTGAAGCTGACATATTCGCTAGCGGCTATCGTTGGGCTGGGCCAGAAGCGCGGCTACGTTTTGTGGGAGCGGGTACGGGCCAACCACATCAGCTTCAACTGCGAGTGAATGGCTATCGGCCAGAAGCGCAGCCTCCTGCACAGCTCAGCGTCGGCACTTCTGCCACACTGCTCGACACATTTGATGTGGCTCCCGAGTGGCAAACAATCAGCGTTACGCTGCCACCAACACCCGTAGGCCAGGATGTTATTGTAACGCTGCGCTCAACAACATTTGTGCCTGGCCCTGAAGAGCTGCAACGCCGTCAGCTTGCGCGTGAAAAATTACGGCTGCTTGGCGTCCAGGTTGACTGGGCCGAGCTATTGCCGGCGTCGTGATGGTGGCATCGTGAACGACGGGCGATTGCTAGAAAAACAATCCGCGGCACGGCGTCGGCTTGGTTATTCCTCCACTGCTGTTGTTTTAGGGGTGCTGCTCCTTGCGGGCCTTGCTCTACGCCTGCTGGTCTGGCGTTGGCACGAGCAGTATCCACTCGGCGGCGACGAGCGCGAATATTTTGAGCAAGCGCTCACGTGGCTCCAGGGCAAAGGTTATCGTGAGCTGCCGTTAATGCGTCCGCCGTTGTACACCGTGTTCCTTGCGGTTATTTTTCAGCTTTTTGACTCGCAGGTACAGCGGGTGCGGCTGGTTCAGGCTCTCATTTCAACTGGCACAATCGCCTTGGTTTGGCTTTGGTCGGCGGAAATATGGGGATCGTATCGATCACGGGCTGCGCTTGTCGCCGCTGGACTTGCCGCGTTATGTTACACGTTTGCCGCCAACGCGACCGAATTGTTGACTGAGACGATTTTTGTTGGCGGCCTTACACTCGCTTTTTGGCTGCTTGCTCGTGCTGCTCGTCCTGTTGAAGCTACGAATCGTCGTCAATGGTGGTGGGGCGTAGCGGCAGGTCTTGTGATTGGCGCGTTAGCGTTGGTTAGGTCTGTGGCGCTGCCGCTTGTGCCGCTTGGCGCTGTGTGGCTGTTGGCATTGCACTCGCTATCTCCAACATGGAACAAACGACGCTTTGGGCAAGCTGTGGCTCGTTCGGCCCTGTTTGTTCTTGGCTCGGTTGTTGTTATCCTGCCGTGGACGCTCCGTAACTACGCGCTGTACAACACTCCAATCATTATCGATACGACAGGCGCGGAAAATTTGTGGCTCGACAACACCTTGACTGATCGTGAAGCGGTCAAGCGGGAGTTGTATGCCATGGGCGAAGATCGTGGCGCGCGACAGCAGCTGGCGATGGAGCAAGGAGTAGCCGCAATTTCCGCCGATCCATCCCGGTTTGTCGGCAAAATGTGGGGCGAGACCAAAAAGTTCTTTGCTCTGGAATACTTCGACGATTTGCGCCGCCGACCCGCGATCTGGGTTCCGCCGCTTGAAGTTTGGCTGCGGCTGCTGCTTGGCGACGGCATCTGGCTCGTGCTGCTTATCGCAGGAATTACTGGGTTGTGGCTTGGGCCGAATGACCACGTAAAGCTGCTGCTTGTGCCGTGGTCGTTGTACGTGCTGCTGACCGGTCTTGTTTTCCATGTTGAGCTGCGCTATCGCTTGCCGCTGTATCCGGCACTGCTGCCATACGCAGCCTGGTCCACCGTTCAGGTCGTTACACTGATTAGGCGGCGTTCTACTGGCTTAGGCTTCTCGAAGCGTGGACTTGGCGCGGTCGTTACTATTGGTGGAGCAGTTACGCTCCTGCTGCTTCATCGTAACTATGTGGCTGAGAGCGCGCTGCTGCTGCGTAAGCATTACCACATTGCACAGGCGTGGCGTGCTTACAAAAGCGGCGGCATCAACACCGAATTGACGGCAGTCAATGTGGAAGGTGTTCGCGCCCACGCTCAAGCTGCTCTTGATCTCGATCCTCGTTCCGCGCTTGCGCGCGTGCAGCTTGGCCTTGTCGCGCAGCCGGTGCAGTCCCAACAGTGGTGGCAGGAGGCGGCAATTGCTGTTCCGGCGCATCCGTATGCTCATTTGCTGCTTGGCAACCGTTTGCGACAAACCGGCGATGTGGAAGCGGCCCGACGTGAGCTAGCGTTTGAAACGCGTTCGCTTGAAGACTTGCAGCAGTGGTCGCTCCATATGTTTCAACGCAGGTCCCAGGATCGCCTGGATATTGGTGATGGATTAGATCTTGGCGCAATATCAGGATTTTACTCGGCTGCCGACGGCTCACGATGGACGCGTGAGCAGGCCACAGTTTACCGCCTTACTCCCGGACCTGCGGTTACCCTACGATTACGCAGTCCACGTCCAAATGGTGCGCCGCCAGCGCGGGTACGGCTGCTGATTGATGCTGAAGTTATTGCTACATTGGACGTGACTTCTGAATGGCAGAGCTACGATGTGACTGTGCCCGAACATATGCGTAATCGAAATGCGCCGATAGCATTGACCATTCAGGTTCAGCCGTTTCGCCCACGAGCCTATGATCGAGCTAATGGAGACAATCGTGCGTTAGGCGTTGAAGTTGATTGGGTAGCAACAGGTACCTAACGAATCACACCATGAATCATCTGAAACTGTGGCCGACAACTAGTCGCCGACGCTGGCTCCTCACCTTAATCCTGCTGCTTGGAATTGTGTTGCGACTTTGGCTATGGTGGCGTACGCCGGTTCATCAACCCGCGAACGACGAGGTCGAGTATCTTGCGGTTGCGCGAGATTTGCTGGCAGGTCGGGGCTGGCGATTTTATGACACCTACCATTGGCTGCGCGCACCGTTGTACCCGCTCTGGCTTGCTGCATCAATGTGGCTGGTAAACGGCCAGCTGCATCTTTCGGCGCTGCCCAATATCGTCATTAGCAGTTTCACCGTGTATGTGTACTATCTGCTTGGTTGTGAGGTTGGCAGTATTCGTCGTGAACGGGCGCAGACGCCTGATGAAGCCGAACGAGCGGGCTTGCTAACAGCTGGCTGTGCGGCAGTTTTGCTGACTTATGCGACCTTCGCAAGCTTGTGGATGTCGGAAACGCTGTTTACGGCATTGTTTGTGTCGGCGATTGTGGTGTTGCTGCGAGCTACTAGTCAACCCACTGAACGTCGCCGAATCCTGCTGGTTGCTGGGAGCGGTGTGCTCCTCGGCCTAGCCATCCTTACCCGTTCGCTCCCACTCACCATGTTGCCGTTGCTCGCGC
>JASKZZ010000311.1 GCA_030147335.1 Herpetosiphonaceae bacterium
AGGAACTTGGAGTGTCATGAGCTTATTCGTCACATTTGAAGGGCCCGAAGGCAGTGGCAAGTCAACCCAGGCACGGCGGCTTTATGAACGCCTTGCCAGCGCTGCGTACCCAGTAATCGCAACGCGTGAGCCGGGCGGCACTGCAATCTCCGATCTTATACGCCGAATTGTGCTCGACCTGAAACACAGCGAGATGGTTTCCACAACGGAAACACTCCTTTTTTCAGCGGCACGCGCGCAGCACGTAGCAGAGCGCATCAAGCCGTATCTTGATCTGGGCGGCATTGTTGTTTGTGATCGCTTTGCCGACTCGATGCTGGCGTATCAAGGTTACGGTTCAGGTCAGGACCTGGACGAACTACGAACACTGACTCATATTGCGACGCGTGGCGTTCAGCCCGATGTTACATTTTATTTAGACATTCCCGCACAAGACGGCCTAGACCGCAAACGTAAAGCGACGCGTCGCCTCAATAGCGATAATCCGTTGTCGCCGAAACCCGTTAGGACAGAGGAACTTGAATGGAACCGGCTTGACGCGCGTGACATTGCGTACCACGAGCGCGTCCGAAACGGCTTTCTGCAACTTGTGACGATTGAGCCGCAGCGCTGGCATGTACTTAACGCTCACCTGCCGATGGATGAACTCAGCGCACAGGTTTGGAAGATCATTGAGCCACGACTACCCCTTATTCGGTCACTTGAGGATCATGTATCGTGAAGCTGATCATCGCTGTTATCCAACGACAAGACGAAGGAACGCTAACCAAGGCATTGGTAAATCAGCATGTTGGTATTACTCGTGTTAGCAGCAAAGGCGGCTTTCTGCGCGAGGGTAACGTCACACTCTTTATTGTGGTGCCGAACCAGCGCGTTGACGACGTCATGCAAACAATCCGTAAGCATTGCTACACACGTACCAAATTTGTCGCGCCACTGCCACCGGTAGCAGAGTCCGGCGAGTTTTACCCATCAACGCCGATTGAGGTGCAAGTTGGCGGCGCGACTGTTTTTGTAGTTAACGCCGCAGTGCTTGGACGAGCATGATTACAAGCAGATTATAAGGCAACTACCATGGCTTAATCTTTGCATAATGCAAGCGCAAATGGTATGATGCGCTACAGAAAGGCTTTGCAATGGCGCGCTCTGCGTGGTCTGCGCAAGGCTTATATCATGCTCAGGAGTCCGTGCGGTGGAGAATATTTTAGACATTTTACGAACAGTCGCTCTTGTCGTTGGCGCTTACTATGTATTGTTGCTTTTTGCAACAGCAGTGTGGACATATCGTGACATTCGCTCGCGCACGCAAGATATTACCGCTCAAGTATTAGCGGTCGCCTTGGTACTGGTGCTACAGCTGCCCGGCTTGATACTCTACCTGTTGATGCGTCCCAAGCAGACGTTGGCAGAAAAATATGAGCGCGCGCTGGAAGAAGAATATCTGCGGCGGGATATTGAAGATGATCACGTTTGTCCCAACTGCCAACGTGGCACAGAAGGCGAGTTCATTGTTTGCCCATACTGCATGACCGAGCTTCGACGACGCTGCCACACTTGCCAACGCACCGTTGACCTGACGTGGCAGCTCTGCCCGTACTGCGGCTCGACTGCGAGCATGAACACTGCTGGGTCACAAACGATCCAGATGCCTGAGATTTCACGAGCCAAGGTATATTCGTAAACGGTCTCAGCTAAACTAACTGCAACAGCGTTCGATCTTGGTCAAGATTGAGCGCTGTTGGTTAATTTCAGGTACATGTTGTATCGAGCCATGAAGGCATAACGCAGGACTAGCCGCCCGGCAGCAGCGCCGTTCCCGCGAGGATTACGATGAAGCAGACAACAGTCAAGCCAGCACCAACTCGACTAAAATCGCGAAAAGTGTAGCCACCGGGACCCATCATCAACAAGTTAACGGGATGTGCAAGCGGCGTCAGAAATGCTGTCGAACATGCGATCGCAACAACAACGCCGATGCTGCGCGGCGAAACACCGATCGTTGTGGCGGCTGAAATCGCAATCGGAGCCATGACTAACGCTGTGACCTGGCCCCCGATCACCTGGGCTAGAGCGAGCGTACCAACAAATACGCTGGCAACCAACGGCACAAAACCAAACTGACCAACACCTGCTACCAGCAGCGTGCCAAGATCGGCAGCAAGACCCGTTTTCTGCATCGCGGTGTTAAGCGGCAGCAAACCAGCGATCACAAAGACCGTTTTCCATTCAATCGACTGGATCGCCTCGTCCATTGTGACGCAGTGCGTCAGCACCAGCAGCACCACACCCAGCAGCACGGCAATCGACGTAGCCAACCAATTCAACATCGACAGGCTCAGAACAAGCGCTACAATACCAATTGCCAAAAATCGTTTACGGACGTCAGGCGGCGGCTGTGTAGCTGCAATTGGCGTTACAAGAATCAGAGCCGGATTTTGCTGTAGTTGGGCGAGACGTTCGACTGGACCAACGATGAGCAGGGCATCGCCAGCTCGCAGCGGCACATCGCCAACATGCGTACGGATAGCCCGGCCTTCCTGCCACACTGCTACCACCGTCACCCCGTAGCGGCGGCGAAACTCAATCTCCTTGAGTGTTTGGCCAAGTATGTTGGCTCGTGGAGCGACCACAAGCTCAGCGACCTGCACGCGCGGATCGGAGAAATAACCGGCTGTGCTTGACTGTCGTCCAACGGTCACACCCGGAATCGCACATACCTGCTCCTCACTACCGGCCACTAACAGCACATCACCAGCGAGCAGTCGATCATCAGATCCTGGCGTTAGCTGCGCGTCTTGTCCATGAAAAATCGCAACAATCGTAACATCGTGCGCATCACTGACTCGCGCTTCGGCTAAGCTTTGCCCAACCAACGGCGATTCTGGTGTGACTTCTAACTCCCACAGCTGGTCGCGGAGCTGGTACACCTCAAGCGCCAAGCCAGACATACTTGCCGAAAAAGGATCGGTATTCGGCAATTGATGCCGCCCGATCAACACCATGTAAGCAATGCCGATGACCACAAGCACACCACCAAGGGGCAGGAAATCCAAAAATCCAAGGGCAGCAAAACCGCTTTCGCTCAATGATGAAGAAACAACAATATTAGCAGTTGTAAAAATGGTCGCCATACCACCAAGCGACGCGCCAAATGCCATCGGCATCAGCAGGCGAGAGGGCGCAATTCTCACGCGCCGGCCGACAGTAACGGCGGCGGGCAACAAGACCGCTCCCGCCGCGATGTTGTTCATCACTAACGATAGCAGCGCGGCAAGCGTCATCACCAGAACAATGAGCCGCTGCTCACCCCGGCCACCAAGACGCACAAGCAAGTTAGCCATCTGATCGGCTACACCGGTGCGCTCCAAAGCTGAGCTAAGAACAAACAAACCAATGATTGTGATAACTGCACTGTTGCTAAAGCCGGACAATGCTTCATCACGGGTGAGAATGCCGGGAATTTCCAGCACCACCAACACCACCAGCGCGACCAACTCGGCCCGAAGCCGTACCACCAGCAGCAGAACAAGCGTCCCAATCAAAATAG
>JASKZZ010000430.1 GCA_030147335.1 Herpetosiphonaceae bacterium
GTTGTTGCTCATACTACAACTCCTCATCCGCAGCTTGATCAGACCACAGGACAGCAGATCAACCTCAGCTTAAAGTTTGGCGCAACAAGCGCGTATCAAGTGTACTCATTTGGTGAACCGATGGCTGGACGTAAACTGCTGGCATCAATACGGGTGCAACAACCTGCGTACATGCACAGTTTTGGCTTGAGTGAAAATTATGTGATCTTAGCGGAATATCCGCTGGTAGTCAGTCCGCTCAAAATGCTGCTTAGCGGCAAGCCTTTCGCGGAAAATCTTCAATGGCAGCCCCAACAAGGTACTCATTTCTTGATTATTCGCAAATCTGATGGTGTATTGATTGGCCGGTACCGCGCCGATGCGTTTTTTTGCTTCCACCATGTCAACGCATTTGAGCGCAACAATGAGCTGATTGTTGATCTGATTGCGTATCAAGACGCCGAGGTTATCCGGTCGCTGTATCTCGATGTCCTGCGTAACCCATCGGTCGATGGGTTACGGCAACCTCCCAACGAACTACGCCGCTATTCTATTTCTCTTGACACTGGAAGCGTAGGTTATGAGGTGCTGTCGGATGAGTGGCTGGAGTTGCCACGTATTAATGACGAACGGTGCCATACTCAAGACTATCGGTTTGTGTATGGTACGGGGCTGAGTAAACAACAGCCGCGTGATTTCTCGAACCAGTTGGTTAAGATCGACGTTCGGAATCATATTGCGAAGACATGGTTTGTGCCAGGAATGTATCCCGGCGAGCCTGTTTTTGTTGCCGCGCCGGATGCGCGCGCCGAGGATGACGGCGTTGTGCTATCGGTCGTACTCGACGCAGTGCATGGCGGATCGTTCTTGCTCGTCTTGGACGCCAAAAGCTTTACCGAAATTGCCCGCGCGGAAGCGCCTCACCGTATTCCGTTTGGCTTTCATGGCCAGTTCTTCGCATCGTAGGGGTGCTGCTAGCAAAAACTTTAAGGCACGTATTTTGCTTTTATTCTTACCATGGCTAGAACACATGTACGACGACGATCTCGCGAACATCGCCGCCATCGTTCAGCATCTGACGCGCCACAAGTGCTCCTACTTGTCGGCAGCTTCATAGTAGGCATGGTGCTGGAATACCTACGTTCGCTGCCGGCTCTACTTGATCGAAGCTGGCGCTGGGATACATTTGCTATCTTAGCAGCAGCGTGGCTTGGTATTGTGTTGGTAGCGCGTACACCACAGGGTGAGGGTAATCGCTTGCCATTTGGGGCAGCACTGATATTACTTGTGCTTTTTGCTGGGAGTTTGCTGATGCATGAGCTAATTAATCCGCACTAATCGATCCTGCTGATTGGCTCATCCACGCTGTTCTAGCGTTATGCTTGTGGGTCATCAGCAGGATCATAGGGTATGACTCTTTCTTGCTCGTTGGCATCGTTGCGCGCGACGATACCTATTGCTGGCTCCGTCTCGCTGAGATTGCGTGCTTGGTGCGGTACGTCCGCGGCGATGTACAGAAACTCTCCCGGTCCACTCACAACAACCTCGCGTAGTCCAGGGCCGTAGCGTGTTTCCACCTGTCCCGACAACACATAAATTGCTGTTTCATAGCCCTGGTGGATGTGTGGCATGGCAGCTCCTCCTGGCGGGATCACAACGAGCTGCATCGAAAGGCCCTTTGCGCCGACTGTTGCCTCAGAAATGCCGACGAAATATGGTATCTGTTGCCGCGCATCAATCGCAATACCAGAGCGAACAGCAACAACTCCTGTTCCAAGCTGTTTGTCCATCAATGAACTCCTTTGCATAACAACTGTGGCGCTATGTCGTCGTTCCAGTCGATCCGGCAACTCATGCTATACTAGAACTCGTTGTGCATGCCGGCTACGGCTTCGCTTTTACACAAAAACACAAAAATTGGAATTAACTACATCTAGTTGAACAAACTGGGTTCTGAGATGGTTTAATTACAGGAATGTGGCAGCGGATTTCTATAGCTGCATCTTGCCCTTGATAGCTATTGAAGAGGAGCTAAGTATGGACCTCGCGCTGGCTACCCTGTCAGGTTATGTTCTGATTGTTGATGATAATCGTAGCGTATCAGAGCCACTGGCAGACGTTTTGGTAGAAGAAGGGTACATGGCAATCTGTTTGGACAATGGCCGTGAAGCACTGCATTACCTACGAACCGCACCCTCACTCCCGTCGCTCATCTTGCTGGATCTGATGATGCCAGTTATGGACGGTTGGACCTTTCGCAGCACGCAGCTTTCCGACCCACGGCTCAACCCTATTCCGATTGCGGTTATGACGGCCGGCGTTGAGTTTATGTATGTCGATCAGGTGGCGCATATGGATGCAGTCGCGTTTTTGGCGAAGCCTCTGGATGTGAACCGTGTGCTAGCAATTGTGGATCGCTATTGCAGCGCCGACGAAATGAATGCCTGATCTCGCGCAGAATCCTCATCTTTCACAACAGTCTTGTGTTTAATCTACAAATGTTTTCATAGCTTCAGTGTGAGTACTAAAATATCACAGGACTGATGGACCTGGCTCGTTTTAGCACACATTTGCCGGTTGCTTGGTATTATTTCACCACCCAAAGCATTCCCTCCAAATACCAGGAGCCTGCGCTATGATTACGTCACATATCGAAACTGCTGCCCCTCGTCGTATGTCTCTGCCCTCAACCGACGACTTATTTCAACAGCTTGCTGTACGTGATGCAGCCATTGCACAATTGGAACAACGCTGTGCAGAGCTTATCGTTGCTAACAACCGTGCGGAGGCCGAAGCAGTATCGATGGCTGCTATCGTTGAACTTGCAACTCAATATATCACCGCGACAGATGCTGCCACGTCGGGTGCAGCATATCTAGAGCTGCGACGTGCCGTAGCCGAACGTCGTTCTTAACAACGATGCACGAGCTGTTTCGTGTGTAATGGATTATGTAGTTGTTCAAGCCTCCCCTGTACGCGGGAGGTTTGCTTGTTTCTGCTTACCACCTATGCATTTCAGCGGTAACTAATTGAACGTACTGCAATATCGCTCAACAATTCCTACCAGCTGATCGACCTCGATTGGCTTTGGCAAATATTCTGCTGCGCCTAAAACTTGGCTTTGCTCACGCGCATTACCGCCAGCTGAAATAACAACAACAGGAATCGCTGCTAAATCAGGATCTTCTCGCTGCTCTGCTCGAAACTGCCATCCATTCATCCGTGGCATCATCAGGTCAAGGAGCACAAGTTTTGGTCGTTGGTGCTGTGAGCGGAGCATTTCCAGTGCGGCAAGACCGTCTGGCGCGCTGGAAACGACATATCCCTCATCCTCAAGAATGTCAGTTAGTGCCTCGCGAATCCCCGCATCGTCATCTACGACCAGAATTGACGGCGATATTTCGAGATTGAGCATACGCTGTTCCTCATATTTTTATATCAGCAGGCAATACGATAACGCGGCACCGTTGAAATTGTACAGAGATAATCTGCCCATCGGCACACAACCATTGTACTACCTGTTAAACATCGTTATCGCTACAAACGATACTGGCTGTAGCTAAGGGTAGTGTACCGGCATCAAATGCTACGTCAAGCGTCTTTCGACTTAAAATAAAGTCGTCGACGGCGTGTGCGTCGACGAAGAATAATTGCCAATAACATGGGTGGTTATTTGTGGGCCGAAGTGATCGATCAGAGCTGGTATGTCATCACTTATTTGAGCTACACGTTTGCGTCCGATGGCTGGAAGCGAGACTCATTTGGTGTAATATTTGTCGGCAGCTTATACGTGATCGTTGATGACGACTGATTTGCAAGCTTTACCCGTCCATTTGATGCTAAGTCTTGTAATTTGCGACGTAATGGCGCCTGTGCTGGATCGTTGAGCGGCAACGTAATTGATCCGCCACTTTGCTGCAACAAGGTCAAGACGACGCGTCGTGATAATATTGTTCCACTCATGGTACCTCCAAAAGATACAACCAATGCAAGGCAGGAATAACTTGGGGGGGTACAAGTCCTTCACATCGCGCTGGTTGTATAACTGGGTTTGACCACTTTAGGTAACGGCTCAGAAAGCACGTTCGTCGTCGTCTTTGGGAACTAGCAGCGGTAGGTACTTCAGAGCGACATACATGTGTACGAGTGCGGAGGGGGTGAGTGGTCCTACACATAGGTACTATTATTGCGTTCTGTTACCACTCAGCTAGCATATGCTGAGCAAAATAAACGTGAAAATGCTTTAGCTGAGGTTGCACGTCTTTGCTATAGGTCGGATAGCGGAGACTGCCAATTTGTAGTGGTGGCCCAACTTTCAGCGGCGGCCCAGATAATGTCGCAGACGGGGTCTTTAACAGTTACATAGGCTGATATATCGTCAGAAAGCTGATGTGCAAGTCGCCGTTTGAGTTCGCCATAACCTGCTGCACTAGCTGAATTGGCGCGAAGGTAATCGCGGAACAGCAGGGCGTAACGCTGATTGGCGCGTCCCACTTCGCGGAAATGCACATGGACGCGTCGCTTGCCATCCGGCTCTCGAAAAAAGCGTTTAGCCCACTCGTCATCCGCTCCTATAAAACCAGGTGGGCAGTGATCTCGCACATTTTCTGGACGAAAAATGTAGCCTTCAGCCTCCATCAGCTGCTGTGTTTGGTCGAATGGCATAATTTGGCGCACGCTTACCTGGATATCGATCACGTCTTTGGCGGCCAGTCCTGGTACGCTTGTCGAACCGATGTGGTTAATGCGTAACGCTTGCTCGCCAAGCACTCGACGGAGTTCGCTTCCAATTAAGATAAACTCGTTGACCCAGTGGTCGGTGTAGGCAACAATTTCGATCACACTCAACCTCAGTACACGTGATGGACGAGGAACATAACAGGGTCGGCTTTGAACACATCGGAGCAGCTAAGACGGTTGGATCAATAGCCGCTCTTACGCGGGGAGAACAACAGAACGACGTTCCGGATCTGGATGAACACGGTACAGAATTGCAATGTTGCCGATGACAGCAACCAAATCACTTCCGGTCTGCTCGGCCAGTTGCTCGGCAAGCTCGTGTTTCTCATCCTGGAAGTCGAGAAACTTAATCTTGATCAGCTCGTTTGTGTTGAATACTTCTTTGACGCTGGCAACAAGATTTGGGGTTAAGCCTTGCTT
>JASKZZ010000434.1 GCA_030147335.1 Herpetosiphonaceae bacterium
CGTGATGCGCAAGAGATTGCAGAATATTTCCGCGCTCAAGGCCACGCACTGCCATGGCTCCATACGCTGAATCGGCAGCCCACCGTAGCTGACGTTGGTCACGCGCTGGTAAAACACGGTCTGGTGCAGCCTGAGCCTGGCATTGAAGATGAGGCGGTCGGTACAGGCTGGATCATGACAAATATGCGCGAACTGTATCGTCCAGTAACCGTTGATGAAGCAGTTCTGGTAACGCACCGGCATAACGGCGTGGCAGTTCTGGCGCATCCGGGGCGCTCCAAAGGCGTGTACGCAATTCCGGCAACCGTCGACGATGTTGCCGCAATGGTTGAGGTTGGCCTGGATGGGATTGAAGCATTGTATAGCGGCCATACGCCTGAGCAGCAGCACTTTTATAGTGATCTTGCCACAAGGCACAAGCTTCTGGTAACAGCAGGCTCTGACTCACATCATCCTTCACAGGGTTTACGCGGTCGGCCGGCTACAGACTGCACCGAATTCTTGATCCGGATGGGCGTTGATCTGGAAAAGCTGGCATAATGTGATCATGGATCGTGTATTTTGTAACACAACCCGCGAGCACGTTCGCGGTTTATGCATTTGACGCGAGCATGATCTCACGATTTGGTCGTTTACGGACAGGCTTTGTTTTACTAGCGGTTGTGCTGGTCGTCGGCACGGCTGGCTACATCTGGTTTGAAGAGCTTGAACCACTCGTGGCGTTCTATTCTGCGGTATTGGTTGTATCGACGCTTGGGTTTGGCGATTTCACCCCTGGGTCGCGCGGTGGCATTCTGCTCACTATCGGTCTGATCTTTACCGGTGTTGGAACGCTGTATTATCTGCTCGGCACCTTCGCCGAAACATTGATCGAAACATCCTTAGGCACTCAGCGGGAGCGACGGATGGAACGCAAGATCGCACAGCTGCGCAAGCATTATATTATTTGTGGTTATGGACGAGTTGGTCGGTATGCTGCGCGTGAGCTGCACAGTGAAAACTGTCCGTTTGTTATCGTTGACAAGGATGCCAAGACAGTTGAGCACGCTCGTGCAGACGGCTACGCGGCAATTCTGGGCGACGCAACCGAGGATGCGGTGCTGCGCGAGGCAGGTGTTAATCGTGCTATGGGGTTGCTTGTTACTACAGCGTCGGATGCGGCGAATGTGTTTATCACGCTTACGGCTCGTGCATTCAACGACCAACTGCGGATTGTAGCCCGCGCAAGTACGGAGTCGAGTGAGTCCAAGCTTGTAAAGGCAGGCGCAAATAGCGTGATCGCGCCTGAAGTAGTTGGCGGACAGCGTATGGCGGCACTGGTGCTGCGGCCAGAAACAACCAGTCTCGTCGACTCGCTTACGCTTTCTCAGAACGAGAATAGTTGGATTGATGAGATGGTGATTCAAGATAGCTCACCGTTGTGCGGTCAAACATTGAAGGCGACACAGCTACACACGCGCACTGGCGTTCGTGTGATCGCGATTCGCCATCGGGACGGTCGGCTGATAACCAATCCCGGAGGCGAAGAGCAACTGCTGCCGGGTGATGTGCTGATCAGCGTTGGCGATCATGAGCAGCTCCTGGAGGTTGAAAAGCTTGGTTTGCCAAACGTCGAGTCCGTAGCGAAGAAGGAGTGACATCGCATGAAATTATCGGAAGCACGAGTCGATTTGCTGAGTGAGCGGATCGTGGATATTCTTGCCGAGCAGGATGATGTTCGGCTTCAGGCTGATGATCGCAAGCTGCGGCAGGCAATCCGCGCGGTCATGGTTGATGAGCTAACTGTGGAGGAACGGCTGGATGGCGAGGTGCGTAAGATGTTGGAGCAGCACCGTAGCGATATTGTTATGGGTCGGATGAATTACGATGAGCTGTTTCGTCGCGCCAAGCAGAAACTTATTTCGGAGCGCAACATTATTTTGTAATTTAGCCGCAGCACAGCTCTCATAACTACCAAAAACACTAAAATGAATTATGAACGTCGTCCACAATGCAAAGATGGGCGACGTTGTGCTTAACTTGATGATACGTGTGTTACCATCCCGAGCAACTTCTATCGGCTACAATCCATTTCTTCTTAAGACTTGCACGGAGTAAGCCCAATGACGACAAAAAAGCCAGCACGCTTACGACCAGGAATGACAATAGGCGTAGTCGCTCCAAGTAGTCCAGTGCGCGAACGTTCTTCCATGTACCGTGGAGTTGCACGTTTGGAGCAACTTGGATTTCGTGTCGTCCTCGGTAAGCATGTTGCTGACGACTACGGCTACTTAGCGGGATCAGACGCGGCTCGTGCCGACGATCTGCTGACTATGCTTGAGCGTGATGATATTGATGGGGTTGTTTGTTTAGCAGGAGGCTATGGCGCTGCTCGAACGGCGCTTGCAATTGACCGTGTTCGGCTTCGACAACTTGAGAATCGTCCCGCAAAAGCATTTGTCGGATTTTCCGACATTACCGTGCTGCATGCGGTGCTTGCGCAAGAGCTGGGCTGGACAACGTTTTACGGTCCGATGGTGTCATCTTTTGTTTCTGCCAGCGATTACACGATTGCAGCGTTTCGCCAAGCGCTCAGCGCTGACCAACCGTTCGAGATATTGCCCAATCCTGATGATCCTTACGTCGCCACGCTGGTTGATGGCCAGGCTAAGGGTCGTCTTGTGGGCGGCTGTTTATCGTTGATTGTGTCGCTGCTTGGCACGCCGTGGGAGCTGAACCTGCGCGACAACATCTTGTTTTTCGAGGATGTGCATGAAGCGCCTTATCGGATTGACCGTATGCTGACGCAGTTGCTTGCAGCGAACAAGTTACAACAATGCGCGGGAATTGTTATCGGTGAGCATGTTGACTGCTCGCCAAGCGGATCTCGCAACTCGCTCGGGTTGGAGCAAGTCTTTGATGATCTGCTTCGTCCGCTAGGCATCCCGATACTTTATAACCTGCCAATTGG
>JASKZZ010000472.1 GCA_030147335.1 Herpetosiphonaceae bacterium
AGCACAAGCTGCGTGCCTAGCAATCGAGCAGCCTGGGCCGCCTGGAGCAATGTATGGGCTGCTTCGTTGTCCATCGTCGGCAGACCCGTCACATCGAGCAGCACGGTATGCGCTCGACGCTGTTCAATGCCATGCAGCAAAGTTTCTACGAACTGTGACGCCCGCGCGCTATCAAACGTTCCCACCATTGGCAGCACCAACACGCCGTCAGCGATCGGGACAAGCGGATTTTGCACTGCTTGCAGCGTTTGTGTGCTGCGCTGCACTTCATCAAGCGCTTGTTCTAGTTGATGTGTGCGAGCAATCAGCTCGGAGTGCTGCCGTTCTAACTCGACGCCCTGTTCCTTCACCAACACTGATTGGGCTACCAGCTGCTTGTTTTGCATATCGACTGCCACCGCCTGCTCAACAATTCGCGCAAGCGTTTTAGCATGCGAACGGGCGTTGGTAAAACCAAGGAAGCTGATAAACCCTAACATCAAACCATACAGCACCGCTGTATTCAACACGTTGCCGACTGTACCTGTTTCAGCACTCGGCGCGATAACCCAGCCTTGCACGGTAAGCAACGCCAGCACAGCCACCGCCGCGATGCAAAGACCACCAACGATGATATTGTCACGGTCGCGCAGCACCATGCTCGCCAGTGCCACAACAATAAACAGCAACATCGGTGTTGTTCCAGTAATACCAGCGCCCAGCACACACCACATCATCGTGATCGCCAGGGTGGAAATGACCAAGAGCATTCCGCTGAACTGACTATGTCCACGCCGTGCAGCCCATGCCAGCGCAACGTAAAATGCCGTAATCAACAGCTCAAGCAGCAGGAACACCAGCATGGGTCCTTTATCGTCACTAGCAATGTGCTGCCAGAAAATGACGATCTGAGCAACGATGAATACAACATACAAGCCAGTAATTCCAGCAAGGCCAAGCGATAAACGGCTCACAATTCGGTCACGGCGCAGCACTTCGGTCTGGTCGACACTCGTAGCAAAGGAAAGTCTGGTAGGCATTAGTTTGTAGCTCATTTTAGGCGGGGAACAACACAACCATTTTACTGATGAACACTATGCATGCCTAGCGGCTATCCTCTGCCCCATGTACCTAATTCACCACAGTACCTCCGCTATTGTCAGACATGACCGAACCAAAAAAATAGCGCCACCCATGCTGCAACATGAGCGGCGCCCAAACGAACAACAAAAAACGCTAGGCTTCCATACGTGATATCCAGCGCTCAGGAGCACGAATTTCGTCCATTGTCGGTAAGTTCTCAGCGCGCTGCCAGGCCTTGGTGGCAAACTCAATGCCGCGTTGTTCAACAACTGTGTCAACAAACAGCTGGCCTTGCTGGTACTGCGCCATCTTGAGATCCATGCCGGTGATGCGATTAAACAGCTGCTCGGCAAGACTGCGGCCACCTTTACGCTGTTCAATCCGGCGCTCGATCTCCTCGAAGTTTGGCAGCACTTCTTTGCCGATTGCGTTCATGATATGGTTGGAATAGCCCTCAACCAACGACATGAGCGCCTGCAGCTCATTGAAAATACCCAGCTGTGTCGGCGTTTGCAGCGCTTCCATCCAGTGCTGGCCCTTGCCAACGTTTTCGAGCAGCCGTCCCAGAATTGGGCCTAGACCACCCTTAAAACCCTGCAACTGCTCGTTCACAGTATCGAAGTAGCGTCGCAGCAGGCTGTTGAAATGCTCACGAACCCATGGATACGCCTCAAACTCATACGCATGCGTTGTTTCATGCAGCGCAATCCACAGCCGGAAATCGTGGGCATCAACGCCAAGACCACGCTGAATACGGTCGATGTTTGGCTCGACAAAATACAGCGCGCCGCCAGTCGGCTCAGGAGCAAGCAGCGACAGATCGTACTGGCCCAAAACTTTACGAGCTAACACGCCTAACAGCACCCCGACCTGCACACTCATGACGCGCCGGTTGACTCCTGCGGCCATCACTGCGCCAAGCGTTTGCTGCGCTGCGTTGCGCTGGTACAGCTCCTCAATAAACTGAAACAGGCTGGTAAAGTTCGTAATATTGGCCTGCAGCCACTCGCGACGATCCATCACCACGATGCGCTGAATCGGTTCGGGCAGCTCCACGTTGAGGTAGCCTGCAATCAACGGCTCCGAACGACGCACCATATCGGTGTATTGCTCACGTGCGACAGCCCGATTTTGCACCGGTGCTTGCTCCGTTTGCGACACCTGCAGCGAGGTACGTCGCACCAGATTCCAGTCGATCAGGCCGGATTCGTGCCAATGTTCCGGTCGTTTACGACTGGCAACATAGCTTGCGCCGAGACCGGCAACAGCGCCCATCAACAAGATTGCGCCCAGCCGCTTTGTATCGTTAACCGCTCGTGGCATCGTATGCTCCTTTATTGTGGGTGTTGAACGGTTCAAAATCACCATATGTAATATTCAACACGTCACCCTTTCAATACTTTACCCGAACATCACCAACGCGTCGCGTTGTTTTCCGCTCGTCCAGATATTCAAGAAACGCAAGCGCGTATTTCCGAGTCGTCCCAAAATGATCGCGTAATCCTGCGACAGTCACTTCGCCCCCGGCCTCCAACGCTTGTACCGTCCATTCTACCAGCTTCGTAAACGCTGCAGCATCAAACAGCACATCCGGACTAACCCGCGTCAGCTGGCCGGATTCGAGTAAATAGCTGATTAGCTCCGGCCCCAGCCCTTCCCACTCAGCCTTCGGCGGCGGCGTATATGGCTGCGACCGAAAATCATACAATAATCCTTCCACCTGACGCTGCTGTGCTTGGTTTAGCCGAGGCTGCCAATCTGCAAGGCGAACAGTGGTTTCATTTGTTGCAATAATCCGATCCTCAACCAGCCGCCGCAGGACAAGATCGAATGGTCGTGTAGCAAGGCCTAGTTTTGACTTTAGCTCTTCACGCGCGATACCCAGCCGTAACGGCCACTTTTTGTGATATGACGCGAGTGTTGTTGAGATGGTTGCGATCAATTGGCTCCAACCGGATTGCGAAACCAGCCAGCTGCTCGGCATCAGCTCAGTTTCCGCCCCCAAGACCACGGCCTGGCCCGTTTCCACCAGCTCTTCCAGCGCTTCGCGTGCCGAAGCTCCGTCCATGCCAGCGGCTTTCACCACGGCTGACCATTCAACAGGCTGTGTGCCAAGCGCGTGCAGCAGCAGCTCAGCCGGAGTGCCTCGACTGAGCAGTTCCAGCGCTGCGATTACTTCGGCGCGAAATCGCCGGTGCCGCGCCGGATGCGTATCCACAACCAGCCCTCCGCCGACGGTGATCGAGGGTGACGGAACACGAACAATACAACGATCGCCGTGAACTACCGTGATTGGATGTTCCAGACGCAGCTGCACCCAGCCAGAACTACCAGGCTCCAACGTATCTGTATCCAGCAGCGCTGCACGACAACGAACTTCGGTTGCGCCGACAAAAAGATCAAGCGCGTCGTTATGTTCGAGTGGCAGCGGCGCATCGGCAACCAGCCGCAGCTTAAGGTCGATCAAGGTCGTTGGACGCAAATGTCCAGGTAGCGCCACAACATCGCCGCGCTGCACCTCATCAACGCCAACGCCAGCAATATTAACGGCAACCCGCGTACCGGGCAGCGCCATTTCTTCTTTGTGCCCATGCGTTTGCAGTCCGCGCACCCGGCCACGCCGTCCTGCCGGCATAATCTCGATTTCTTGCCCAACCGTCAAAGGCCCATCGGTCAACGTGCCGGTTACAACCGTACCAAATCCACCAATGGTAAACACGCGATCAATTGGCAGTCGAGGCCGGCCCCGTGCAGTGGTTCGTGATGGTGTTTGCCCGAGCACGCGGTCCAGCGCGAGCTTAAGGTCATCAAGACCAGCGCCGGTTCGCGCCGACACTGCGATCATTTCGGCGTCAGCGAAGGATGTGCCACTGAGTCGGCTGCGAACATCTTCGCGGACCAGTTCCAGCCAGTCGTCGTCAACCAGATCGCGCTTGGTTAGCACAATCAACCCATGCTGCACATCCAGCAAATCAAGAATATGCAAATGCTCCTGCGTTTGCGGCATCACACCCTCGTCCGCCGCCACAATCAGCAGCGCGGCATCGATGCCACCCACGCCGGCCAGCATATTTTTGATAAATCGCTCATGGCCGGGCACATCAACAATGCTGACTTGCTTGCCGCTCGGCAGCTTCAGATGAGCAAAACCAAGCTCAATCGTCATCTCACGTCGCTGCTCTTCTGCAAGTCGGTCAGGATTAATGCCAGTCAATGTGTGAACGAGCGTCGATTTTCCATGGTCAACATGACCAGCCGTGCCAATAACGTACATGCCTCAATCTTTACCATGATACGAGCCAGGAACAAAGCACAAAGAACAACAAACACAACCATGTTATTTTCGATATGCTTCCAAACATACCACGCCTTCAGCACCAACAACGGCATCGTGCAGCGTTCCAGCCGGTAGCTCGAAACGATCACCTACGGCGAGCCGAATATGCTGGCCTTGATCCGGCAGACCAAACGTGATCGAGCCGCTGACAACATACAGCACTTTATGGTAATCATGGGCATGGGCCGCATACACGTGACCAGGATCACTTGACCAACGTTGAGCTTCTAGCCCTTCGGAATGCAGAATATGTTGGAGTGCAGCTTCAGTTGGCGGCTGCTCACCCGGCCATGGGATTGCATTTACAATCATACATTGCTCCACCACTTACCCAAAGAATGCTTCTGGTTTGACTTCGCCGACAGCGATGGTTATATGTCATTCCTGTTATTGTAACAACCCTTTACAACAAATTAACCATTGATGAATGATTGTCTTCGACGCTTCATCATTATGCGAAGTGTAAAGCATTGATAATCATTCCCATTTATTTTATCCGCATTTTGAGAATAAAAATCACTATTCTTATTTGACAATGGTTTACACTCCTGCTACTCTTATCGCCGACGCAGCAATCTTGCTGATCGATACCAAAACCTATATTTTTCTGGAAGGAAGGATAGAACATGATTTTTGGAGCTTTCCGTCAAACCGTTCTACGGGCATTCGCGGCCCTATTAACACTGACCGTATTAGCGGCGTGTGGTGCGCCGGCAGCCACAACCGGCGATCAAACAGCGACATCCGCGCCGGGTTCGGCTTCCGCAAGCGTGGCGGCAGCTAGCACAGCAGCCAGCACAGCAGCTACAGCGGAAACAACAGAAACGGCAGCAGCAGAAACAGAAACAACCGCGACTGGTGGTGGCGAGATTACGGTGTACTCAGGCCGTAACGAGGAGTTGGTCGGCCCGTTGCTGGAGCAGTATCAGGCTCAGACCGGCACCAAGGTCAATGTTAAGTATGGTGACACTGCCGAGCTAGCCGCAACAATTCTGGAGGAAGGCGCGAACAGCCCTGCCGATGTATTTTTTGCCCAGGATGCCGGCGCTTTAGGAGCGCTCGCAGCCGAAGATCGGCTCCAGAAGCTGTCCGATACGCTGCTAAACAATGTGGATGAGCGCTTTCGCTCACCCGAGGGAGAATGGATTGGCGTTTCTGGACGAGCACGCACCGTTGTTTTCAATACAGCGACC
>JASKZZ010000513.1 GCA_030147335.1 Herpetosiphonaceae bacterium
TATGACATTCCCGTGATTCTGGCGACGACTGCGGAACAAACGACCTTTGACAAACTCGGGCCGTTCCTGCATCAGGTTACTGTCCTTCATAAACCCTTCGCGCTGGACGACTTACTCACCATACTCGAGCATGCCTAGCAAGGGTGCCTTATGTCAACGTCTGAGCAGCCTAAATGAGCAGACGGACCTGCTCAACACCTGTCTGGATTGAGCCAATGACCCACAGGTGTTGCCCTCACCATTGCTCATCTGGTGATGTGGGATGGCGGGCTGCTCGAGTACCCTCGTGTAATACGAACATTCGTTGGTTCCTTGGTGGTGATGAGATCGTGGGTATCCTTGAAACGATGACTTCGTCCTACACATGAATCCCCACCACCATACGCCACGTCTAAGGCCGACATCACACAGGCCTCGAAATTGAGGGCCGCTACCAGTAGCCAGGCAGTCGTGCGCGGCCCGACATGGTGAAGCTTCAGCAGCGAAGCCGCCGATTTCGTCCATGCACCTGTCTGCAAGACGTCAGCCATCTCCCGTTCCAAGGTCACAATCTGGTTGTCCGCTCAACGATCAGCACATCCAACAGCTCCTTGACAACTGCCACCTGGACCAGCCGTTGGACGAAGGCATGCCGATGGTTATGCGCCTGTGCTCGAAGGACACCCGCATCGTATTCACGCAGTCCCTCAAGAGCGCACGCCGCTACACCTCTCCCTAGCTCATATCCAACCGCACTTCAACCTCCGTATCGCCTTGTGGCATCAACAACATCATCAGTCGGCTCGGTTTGCGAAGGAGAGCTTGCTTGAAGAATCGAAAATAGGCCGCCTGCCCAAGCACCCGTTTCGCCTTGGGGATCAATGTCGCATCAGGCCCAACGTAATACTTCACGCGATCACGTTTACCATCTGTGGCTGCCTCGTAAATCGCCTGTGCTACCCCTTCTGCTTTACTCCCTTTGACGGCGCGTTGATGCCCCGTGAAGTGTGTCCACAATGGCTGATACGCCGCAGGGATGTGCTCGACAGTATCGATTTTTGTAAAGATTTTTGTGGCATGTTGTCCCGGCAAGATTGTTTTCACGGCAATGCCCACACCGTCAAGTTCGATATTCATCGCCTCCGATAGGACAGCGACCGCCGCCTTCGAGGCAGAATACGCCGCCGCAAAGGGATAGCCATTTTCAGCACTCAACGACGAAACATTAATAATCGTCCCTGCGCCATTCGCACGGAAATGGGGCAAAAACACCTTGGTGAGTGCAATCAACCCAAACACATTTGTCTCGAATTGGGCACGTATTTGTTCCATCGTTGACGATTCAAGTGGCCCCATGTGAAAGTAGCCCGCGTTGTTGACGAGCACATCGATTGTTCCAAACGCATCGATCGCCTGTGTCACCACTGCTGGAATGGAGCGAGCATCATTCACATCCAATGCAAGAACACGCACATTCGGTCTGTCCTCGAACAGCGTCGCTAGCTCGATCTTCCGCATCGTCGCAACAACATTCCATCCACGATCCGCGAACACCTCAACAGTGGCTCGGCCGAAACCCGAATTTGTTCCCGTAATGAAAATCGTTTTGTCCATCGTGCACCTCCATATGTCCTAGCACAGAAGAAGAACAGCTCGTCAGGCATGGTACACTTTGGAGTACACTCCAATGTCAAGAGGGAATCGATCATGATGCGGATCGGAGAATTAGCCCAACGCACAGGCGTATCGCCAGACACGATTCGGTTTTATGAGAAGCAAGGCTTGTTGGACGCGTCCCTGTATCAGCGTCATGACAACAACTATCGCATGTATGGCGAAGCAGCGGTTGAACGCTTGCTGCTGATCAGGCAAGCGAAACGCTTTGGGTTTACCTTGACGGAACTTCGTCACCTCGGCAATCAGTGGCAGGGCAATCACCTCTCGCGCGCCGACAAAATGAAGATTCTTGCTGAGAAATTGCAACAGATTGAACAACAGATGCGGGAACTCGAACACCTCAAGAGCTACGTGGGCGAAAAGCTTGCAGGGTTGCAGAACGCAAGTGAAGGTGACCAAACGTAGCGCCTAGCATAAGAGGATTACCGAACACGGCGCTGAAATCCGATCGCGCCTGCGTGTTCCTCGTTACCTGTATCAATCTTTACACATTCGCTTGGCTTATAGTGACAGAAGTGGGATAACTAGTGGCTAGAATATCAAATCACGCATTAATACGATACACCCTTGATAAATGATGCAGGAACAAGGCACCATTTATCAAGGGTGTTTCTTCACTACGAGACGTGGCGTATGTTTGCACCTGTTTCAGTCGTGACGCTAAATCGACAGCAAGACATTCCTTCATAACGGACAATATGAGTCTTACCTTTAACATATAGGGTCGTTAGTTTACTTAAAGGTAGCGCCGCAGGAACCACAGGCGTACTAACCTTCTCGCATAAACTCTTCCGCACTGCGCGGCGTTGTTGGCTTGGGCGCGTGATGTGCGATTTCAACATTGGTTGGCATGGGAGCCATTGCTTCTGGGTCTCCCTCACCTTCCTGACCTCCGCGAACATGTGGACGATCGACAAATTCGTGACCAATCTGCTCTTGCACGAATTTTTCATGCTCCGGGTCATGGATCGCTTGATCAAACTCATTACTCAAACGACCCTGCACTGGTTGTATGGTTTGAGCTGCCTCTTCACGATCGTGCTGTAGCTTGTGCTGCATTTCATCAAATCGCGCGCGTTGAGCAGCAACTTCGTCTTCCGGATTTGGATTGTGCGTATAACCCTGTTCTCGATCAACGATACCATCAGGCAACTCGCCCTTGACTGTATGCCGTTCGCTCATCGGTTCGCTCCTTTCAACCAACGTATCGTCCGCCTGTCCGCTACTAGATCAGGTGTACCGGAGTCGGAGTGTTACCCGCAAGGCGTGTACCATAAGAATCGATTTGAAAGGCTCATGGACACGCTCCGCAGCCACGCAAAAGCTCTGATCCAGTACAAATTAACAAAAAGTTAATTGTTTGATATACTATGACACCATAATATCAGCTGTTATTCAGTCTACATATGACAGAAAGGGGGGAATAGTCCTTAAGCGTCACGCCACCAAATATTCCGCGTTGTTCGTCACGTCCATTTCTGAGCCTTCATTCAATAGGGGAGTAGAACGATGGGTCGCTCTTTACGGCGCACAAAAACCCTTGCTTTGACACTCGTACTGGCCTTGCTTGTTCCAATTCTAGCCGCGTGCGCAGGCAACGCCACGACGCCGACAACCTCCACGCCAGCTACATCAGCTGTAGCATCCACTGCTGCACCGTCGGTTGCAGCAGAAGCATCACCGTCGGTTGCAGCAGAAGCATCACCGTCAGCCTCAGCTGGAGCCGAAGCTGCTGAGTCGCCGATCAACGACAAAACATTTGTCGCCGCCTTCAACCAGGCGCCAGATACATTGTTCGCTGCGGAGTCACAGGCGTCGGTGACATCACAGGTAACAGGACCCACGGTAGGCTTTTGTTTGAACCAACTCAGCTACGACTACCAGCCGACCTACTGTTACGAAGAATTTCCAACATTTGAAAATGGTGGCGCGGTCACCGAGACCGTTACTGTCGATACGGCTCAGGTCTCTGAGGAATCGCCAATCGTGGTCGATGGTACGCTCGTCACTGATACGGCAGTTGCCGAAGCCGCCGGTCTCACCATCCCAGATGAGCTGGATCAGTTGACGTTGACCTACAAGTTAAATTCGCAGCTGCGCTGGGAAGACGGCGAGCCAGTAACCTCCGCCGATTCGGTGGAGTCGTTCCGCGTCAGCAAAGATCCGGAGCTACAGTCTGCATCACGCTATACCATCGATCGAATGCTAAGCGTGGAAGCGCCCGATGAGACAACTGTGGTTCAGACCTACGCGCCGGGCTATCTGGACGCGGACTACTACACAACGTTCATTGGCTTTGTCCCCGAGCATAAGTACGGTGGCCAGAGCATCGCGGAGATCCGCGAACAAGAGAATACTCATCCATGGTCGTTTGGCCCCTACATGGTGCAGGAGCACGTCCCGCAGGAAAGCACGACCTTTGTTTCCAACCCGTACTTCCCCACTCAGCCCAAAATTGGCACCGTCGTCTTCAAGTATTTGTCCGATGCCGACCAACTACTTGCCCAGCTTGAAAGTGGCGAGATCGACTACGCTGGAACAATCGGCCTGGGTCTCGACCAGACCGAACAACTCGACACATTGGAGCAAGGCAACCTAGCCACGGTACAGTACGTGCCGGCTACAGTGTGGGAGCATATTGACTTCGGTATCGAGCGCGGTGATGAGCAGCCGTCCTTCTTTGACGACGCTCGGGTACGCCAAGCGGTAGCCTTTGCTACCAACCGCCAAGAGATCATCGATCAGGTGCTTTTCGGCAAGACGAAGGCAATGAACACCTACGTTCCGGAGGAGCACCCGGCGTTCCCGTCGAGTGGCTTGGAAGAGTATGCATACAATCCAGACAGGGCCAAGGAACTATTGGAAGAGGCCGGCTGGACCGAAGGTGCAAACGGCATCCGAACGAAGGATGGTCGCCCGTTCTCGGTCTCAATGTACACCACGCAGGGTAACGCGCTCCGCGAGGCTGCATCTCTAATCATTCAGCAAAATCTGAAGGAAGTCGGCATCGACCTTAAACTCGAGTTCGTGCCAGCCACCGAGGTGTTGTTCAAGAGTGGCGCCGAAGGCATCCTCGGTGGACGTCGCTTCGACATGGCGCTATATGCCTGGGTTTCGGGCGTGGATCCGTCGCACCTCCTTTATGTGTGCGACCAAATCCCAACGGAAGAAAACGGTTATGCTGGTCAGAACAATCCTGGCTACTGCAATCCTGACTTCGATACCGCAGCAAAGCGCGCGCTCGGCGAGCTGGACAAGGAAGCCAAGAACGAGCTGGATCAGGAACCACTACGAATCTACAACCAGGACCTGCCATCGTTCCCGCTGTACCAGCGCCTGAACATCGCGGCGTTCAAGCCGGAGGTTACCGGCGTCAAGATTGATCCGACGAGCTTCTACGACCTGTACAACCTCGAACAGATCGACATCAGCGAGTAGGGTGAGTCCTGAGCATTGAGAGCAGTGAGTGGGGAGGAGTTATTTCCTTCCCCACTCAGTTTCCCCGATTGACTTGCTGAGTTGTATGGAGCTTGCTTGAGCTTTCCGAAATAATAAACATCGACGGGCACAAGCTGCATTTGTGCATACATCAGCTCTTTCTGGTTCGCTGGGGCTTTCTTGGAAGAAGATGAGCGTAAGTTAGGAGTACACACGCCGTATGGTTACGTTTCTTATTCGACGATTTGCCCAAATGGGCCTCGTCCTGCTATTGTCAACCATTGTTGTGTATTTGATTTTGAGCTTCGTGCCCGGAGGCCCCCTCGATAATCTTTTACAAAATACCGATCCACGCAGACGACCAAGCCAGGCCGACATTCAACGTCAGATGAAAATCATGGGTCTTGACAAGCCGTGGTACCTCCAATATGTCACGTGGCTGGCTGGTGATACATGGCTTGATAACGTTGGGCTCGAGCAGTATGAGGGGACACGTAAAGGCATTATTCGGGGTGACTGGGGCGAGTCCTATAAAGTTGAGCGCAACAGGCCCGTGCTTGAAGTTATCGGACGACGTTTACCCGACACGCTCCGTTTGATGATAACATCAACTGTAGTTGCCTTGATCTTCGCGATTCCGCTGGGCATCTACTCGGCGGTACATCAATACTCAAAACTTGATTATTTGTTAACCAGTTTCAGTTTTTTAGGCATCTCTTTACCCTCGTTCTGGTTTGGCCTCATGCTCATTGCAGGCACACTAGCGCTGAGACGCAATGATCTCTTTTGGTTTCCACCGGGCGATGTTCTTTCTATTCGTGACTATACCGTACCAGGTTTAGGTGTTGTTGAAGCAAGATCGCTCACCGACCGCATTCTGCATCTCGTTTTACCGGTGACTGTGCTCAGTCTGATTAACATGGCTGGCTTCAGCCGATTTATGCGGTCGTCGATGCTTGAGGTGCTCAAGCAAGACTACGTGCGTACAGCACGTGCCAAAGGGGTGCGCGAACGTATTGTTGTGCTCAAGCACGCCATGCGCAACGCATTGATCCCGCTTATTACGATCTTTGTGTTTACCATTCCTAACATTTTTGGTGGAGCATTGATCACGGAAACGATTTTCAACTACAAAGGTATTGGATTTTTGTATATCCAAGCTCTCGGACAGCGTGACTGGCCGATTGTCACGGCCTTTCTGCTTATCAACGCGATTTTGATCGTGCTTGCGAATCTGCTTGCGGATGTTTTATACACGGTCGCTGATCCACGTATCAGACTGAATTAGCATACATAATCCCTGATGTTTTAGGTGGTTCATAAGACTCGATATGACAGCTTTGAGGAATAAACCGCAGCTCGTGCATTAGCGATAGAAGGATCGGGTTATGGCAGTTACTACGCAGCAGTTTGAAGGCGCTGAAATCCTTGAGCATGAAATCGAAAGTCCGCTGGTTGCCGTATTACGCCGGTTTGCAAAGCATCGACTAGCAGTAGCCAGCACAGTGGTGCTAGGAATCATTGTTTTGATGGCAATCGCAGCGCCGCTTATTACATCATACGACCCCAACTACAACGTGCCTCGCGACAAGAATTTGCCGCCGTCATGGGATCATATCATGGGGACTGATTATATCGGCCGTGATATTTTTGCTCGTATTCTTTACGCCGGCAGGATTTCACTAGGTATTGCATTCATCACTATTTTGTTTAGTGACCTGCTTGGTGTCATTATCGGCGTCATTAGTGGTTATTTCGGCGGCTGGCTCGACGCGATCATTATGCGAATCGTCGATTTTATGTTGACGCTTCCACTGCTGCCTATTTTGCTCGTTTTGATTACCATCTTCAGTCCAAGCATCAAACTCCTGATCATTGTGCTTGTATTGACAGGTTGGACAGGCAGCGCGCGTCTCATTCGAGGGCAAATTCTCAGCGTGAGGGAACGTGAGTTTGTCGAGGCTTCGCGTGCGCTTGCCGCTTCCCCTGCCCGCATAATGTTTCGCCACCTTGTTCCCAACGCGATTGCTCCTATTATCGTCAATGTAACACTCGGCTTAAGTGGGATCATCATCGCGGAGGCCGTGCTGAGCTATCTTGGCTTTGGCGTACAGCCACCCGATGCATCGTGGGGTAATATGCTACAAAGCGTTGACCAAACGGTGCTCAACCGCTATGCATGGCAAGCTTTTTTCCCAGGTCTCGCGATTTTCCTCACGTCGCTCTGCTTTAATTTTATTGGTGATGGCTTGCGTGATGCGCTTGACCCACGCATGAAGCTATAGGTAGCGGCGTGTGAAACTTGTCCATGACCACTAGCCCCCCGTATTAAGTACGCTCGTGTTAGCGCTATTGTGCAGCTAGGAAGGCGGCTCCGTTGACAACCAAGGTTCCATCATCCACCAACCAAGCTAATCTGCTCACGGTTAAGGGTCTGAAGACCTACTTTTATACCGAAGACGGTATTGTTAAGGCTGTTGATGGCGTTGATTTTTCGGTGCGCGTCGGCGAGGTTCTAGGTATTGTCGGCGAGTCAGGCTGCGGCAAATCCGTTACGTCGATGTCGTTGCTGCGCCTGATTGGCACGCCCGGACAAATCGTTGAAGGTGAGATCATCTTTGGCAACGACGATTTGCTGGATCTATCTGAGGATGAGATGCGCGAGATCCGAGGCAACCGCATCTCGATGATTTTCCAACAGCCGACAACAGCGCTCAATCCAGTTTTTACCGTAGGCGATCAGATCAAGGAAGCGCTGCAAGTCCACGAAGGACTGTCCGAGCAAGAAGCTGTGCAGCGGTGTGAGCAACTGCTTACACTGGTCGGGATTCCCGATCCTCGGCGTCGCATGGAGAACTATCCCCATCAAATGTCGGGCGGCATGTGCCAGCGCGTAATGATTGCGATGGCGCTAGCCTGCAATCCTGAGCTACTGATCGCGGACGAACCCACGACCGCCCTCGACGTGACGATTCAGGCTCAGATTCTTGATTTGCTGCGTGATTTGCGGGAAAAGATCGACACAGCAATTATCCTCATTACCCATGACCTGGGCGTGGTCGCTGAGATGGCCGATAATGTGCTGGTCATGTATGCAGGCAAGGTTGTCGAGTACGCGCCGGTTAACGAGTTGTTCGCAGATCCGAAAATGCCGTACACCCAGGGGTTATTGGCATCAATTCCTGTGCTGGGTGTCGTTACAGAAGAACTCAGCACAATTCCTGGAACGGTCCCGAACTTATTAAATCTGCCGCCGGGATGCAGGTTTGCCAGCCGTTGTCAGTATCGGATGAGCCGCTGCGATGAAGAAGAGCCGCCATTGATAAAGATTGAGGGCAACCGGCTGGTTCGTTGTTGGCTTTATTAAGCCATTTCATCGGCTCATGCAGTGTAGATTACAAATTAAGAATAAGAGCTGTTGGACCTGCGTAAACTGTGATCATTATGTTTAGTGTTGCTTAGAGTGCGCGGAGAGCAATATGGCCCAAACATATCAGATAGATACGACTTCCAGCTTGCCATCGACGCGTGCACAAGGCCAAGATGATTTGCTGGTCGTCCGTAACCTCAAAAAGTATTTTCCAGTCAAAGGCGGCCTTTTGCGGCGTACCATCGCGGAAGTGAAGGCCGTTGACGATGTAAGCTTCACAATCAGGCGCGGCGAGACGCTCGGCCTTGTGGGCGAATCCGGCTGCGGTAAGAGTACAACTGGTCGCACCATTTTGCGTTTGTTACCTGCGACAAGCGGAACCGTCCAATTTGAAGGTCGCGACGTGCTGACGGCAGGCAGGCGAGAAATGAAGGCGCTGCGGCGGGATATGCAAATCGTGTTTCAGGATCCCTATGCGTCGCTTGACCCGCGTATCGTTGTTGGCGAAAGCGTTGCTGAGGGCTTGAAAATCCATGGCATAGGTGATCGGCGGGAACAAGCGGAACGCGTGCGCAACGTTCTACGTAGGGTCGGGTTACGGCCCGAATTGGCGCGGCGCTTTCCCCACGAGTTCTCAGGCGGACAACGCCAACGCGTCGGTATTGCGCGGGCGTTGGTGATGGAACCCAAGTTGATTATCTGTGATGAACCAGTATCGGCGCTCGATGTATCGGTTCAATCGCAGGTGTTGAACTTACTCAACCAGCTTCAGGCCGAACTCGGCCTCACGTATCTGTTTATCGCGCACAACCTTAGCGTCGTCGAGCACATTAGCGACCGTGTAGGCGTGATGTATCTTGGGCAAATGGCGGAGCTAGCAACGCGTGAAGAACTTTTTCGCAATCCATTGCACCCATACACAAAAGCGTTAATCTCGGCCATTCCGATGCCGGACCCAACCGTTCGGCGGCAGCGTATTATTCTGCGCGGCGATGTGCCAAGTCCCCTGAATCCGCCTTCCGGATGTCGCTTCCACACGCGCTGTTGGATGGCCCAAGAGGTTTGCAAAGAGGTTGTGCCTGCATTCGAGGAAAAGGAACCGAATCATTGGGCTGCATGTCACTTCGCCGGTGAATTTTAGCGCTGAGATAACTTGTCGAACAAGGCCGTGCGCAAATAACAGGTCCATAGGTGTTATTTGCGCACGTCTCGCGGCCCGAAGCCGGTTAGCGTTGTGATACGCTGTTCCAGCCCACCATATCAAAGGTGTAGCTGCCAAAAGCTTTGGGCAACTGATGGCCAATCGTGCCCTTCGTCAGCACCAGCCACCGCTCGCATATATGTCGCAAACTCGTCGGCATAGTACAACATGGCGCGGGCCATGATAAGATGTTCGAACTCTACGGTACGCTCGTCAATTGTCAGCCCATAACCACGATACCATGCCTCTA
>JASKZZ010000521.1 GCA_030147335.1 Herpetosiphonaceae bacterium
GATTCGGACCGCCGAGTCAGTCGTATTAACACCCTGTCCACCATGACCGCCTGCTCGGAACACATCGACGCGATAATCCTCGGCTCTGATGTCGATCTCGGTCTCTTCGACCTCGGGCAAGACCGCAACTGTGGCCGTGGAGGTGTGAATGCGACCACGCGCTTCGGTAGCAGGCACTCGCTGGACCCGATGAACCCCGCCCTCGTACTTCATGCGACTATACGCGCCATCGCCATGAATCTCAAAGACGACTTCCTTGAATCCACCGGCTGCGTTCTCGTTCGAATTCAGCAGCTCGACCTTCCAGCCCTTCACCTCAGCATAACGACTATACGCCCGGAATAAATCAGCCGCGAACAAGCCTGCTTCGTCACCGCCTTCACCCGCGCGGATTTCAACGATAACGTCCTTCTCATCGTTGGGATCACGCGGCAGGAGCAGTAGCTTAATCTCCTCGTCTAGCGGCTCGATCCGGCCCCGCAGATCATCCAACTCCATCTGGGCAAGCTCGCGCAGCTCAGCGTCTGAGCTTTCTTTCAGCATCTGCTCCGCCTCGCGGAGACCGCCCAGCACACGCGCATATTCCTGGTATTTAGCAACAATGGGCGCGATCTGATTTTGCTCACGCACAAGGACCTGAAGCTGCTGAATATCGGTTGCAACATCAGGATTGGACATCAGTTCATTGAGCTGATTGTAGCGCGCCTCGATCGCTGCAAGTTTTTCTAATACATTTGGGTCTAGCATACGTTGTTATCACCTCACTGGAGCGAACAGTTAGCCGGTTAACACAAGCAGACGGAGGCGCGCACCGGCTGGTGACGTACCCCCGTCCGTGGATGTGCAATATTCGGCTAAACCTGTGTCGCGCGCTCTCGCTTGCGGCGATTACGCTCCGCGCGGCGCTGCTTCTCCTTGCGCTGCTCGCTGCGGGAGACAAAGTGCATCTTTTCGCGGAATGTTTTTGTGATCCGCTCCGCAACAACGCCCTTGTTAAAGCGTCGAATTAGCTGCTCGACAGATTCACCGTCACGTCGTTCTACGTGCATTGCGTGTCGGCTATGCAATGTTACACATTATGTGAAACACTACATCTGTGCCGCTCACCTCCTTCAACCATCAAATTCGCCTGAGGCGCGTGGTACAGCAGATTATACAAGATGCACAGGTCGGATGCAAACATTCCAACAAGCAAAATCATAGCTTGCACGCCGTTAACCATGAAGCACAAACTGCTTACATCCATAGATTAAGCTTTAGGATGCGCTGCATTGCGATGAATGCTATAATCTGCCCCATGAATCTTGGGGCACATATTTCGGTTGCAGGTGGTTTGTACAAAGCCTTCGCTCGTGGCGAAGCAGTTGGTTGTCACACCATGCAAATATTCAGCAAAAGCGAGCGCCAATGGGCCGCCAAGCCGCTGCTTGACGATGATATACAAAAATTTAAGGCCGAGCAGCAGCGCACAGGTATCGGGCCGCTCCTCGTACACGATTCATATTTGATCAACCTTGCATCACCTAACGACGAGCTATGGGCCAAATCGACCGCTGCCTTTGCTCATGAGCTTGAACGCTGCCAGCAGCTTGGCATTCCGTATCTTGTCACGCATCCGGGTGCGCATACTGGTTCCGGGTGTGACACAGGTCTGCTTCGTGAAGCAGCGGCGCTCAACCAGCTGTTTGCCGATGGGGTTGGCGGCGACACAATGGTGCTGCTTGAAACCACAGCCGGCCAGGGAACATGTTTGGGCGGTCAGTTTGAGGAGCTAGCATGGCTGCTTGAACATGTAACGCATCCCGAGCGAATTGGCGTGTGCATTGATACATGCCATATTTTCGCCGCTGGCTACGATATTCGCACACCGGAAGGCTATGCAGCCGTCTTCGACCGAGCTATCGGATTGCTTGGGTCGGAACGCATCAAGGCGTTTCATCTCAACGATAGCAAAGGCACGATTGGCAGCCATCTTGACCGTCACGCGCCAATTGGCGAAGGCGAGATCGGCATCGAAGCGTTCGCGCTGCTCGTCAACGACTCGCGCTTTGCTACAGTGCCGATGGTATTGGAAACACCAAAAGATGAGGATGGCAGCGCCGATATACGCAACCTGACGCTGCTACGAAGTTTGCGCAATAATACAACAGCAGACAATACACACGAGGTAGGTACACGCTCATGACAAACCAACAACTTCGCTGGCTGCTTTTAGCAGTCGTGAGCGGGCTGTTAACCTTTGTGGCGATCCGTCGCCGCCAACAGCTCGCGTCCGCCCTTCCACAACCGCTCTTTCAAGGAGCTGAGCGCTTTGTAATTCCGTGGCCCAGTGCCGACCGAAAAGGCGCATCAGCAAATGCTCCCGAAGAGGTCGCGCCCGAGGAAGAAGAATCAGAGGCCGAAGCTGGCGACTCGATGCGGCGCAAAGTGAGTACTGGTTCCCGCATTAGCTTCCGCAGCAAGCGCTATGGACCCCTGCCGGAATCCCTCATCGGCCAATACGTCGATGTTGAGACGCGCGGTGATCAGCTGTGTGTTTTGCACGACGGCCAGCCGATTGCGACGTTCAGCTTGCAAAGCTAGTGTAGTTGTTATAAGCCGATACGACCAAGAAGCACCATGAACGACCGGTGGAATACATCCACCGGTCGTTCATTTCTTTAACTCCCTCGGAGGCTACGAAACCGTCGCTACGTTGCCGTCACAAAAAGCGGCTTGCGCGGGCCGATCTTTACCCTCCAGCAGTGTTTCGCCTTCAGTATTGACCAAGTCAATAAACACGTCGACCAGATCGCCCTGCCACTGCTCATTGCGGCCCGCTCGCAGGATTTTGACTGCCTTGTCAACGGTCATACCCTTGCGATACGCGCGATCCGACGTCATCGCGTCAAACGCATCCGCCACCGCAATCACACG
>JASKZZ010000554.1 GCA_030147335.1 Herpetosiphonaceae bacterium
CTGTCAAAGGACAACCCGCGTAGAAACGAATATACGGCTCGCCCGTAACCAGCGGATTATCGACAAAACGCGGGTCAAGCAGCGCGTCGGGGATTATCAAAATGTCATCAGACAGGATACCGTAGGCGCAAAACGACAGGCTACGTGGCGTCTCGGCAACATCAAGACCAATACAAGACTTGAACCATTGCCGGTTTTCGTCAACTAGCGAGATAAGGACGATCGACACGTCAAACAAGCGTTGCGCAATACGCGTGATCCGGTCGAAGCGCTCTTCAGCCGGAGTATCAAGAATATTCAAGCTACGAAGTGTCGCAAGTCGTGTCGATTCATCAAGAGGTAGGGGGGCTGCAGGCATAGCTCTTCTCCAAAAAAAACAGGCGTAGCCTTGGAATCTAGTACATCGTTGGCCTGGAAATACAAGATGTTCAAGTGTCATACGGCCGACACATCCAAGTCTATCATGTCGGCACCTTATTGTTAGACTCTACCAAGCTCAGGTTGTACAGCATTGGCCGCAATCGAGACGCCGACCAGGTGTTGCTGCGCGAAGACTCGGAAAAAGTGAATCCATGATTGTTGCCTGAGCGCGTCAACATACCTACAATCTGTTTCTGCGGCAAGATGAACAACTGATTTCGGCACTGATCCGCGCTGCTTGTATCGCTGGCTCTTGTTATATTCGTACATTGCGTGCTCGATTAAAAAACTCCCAAACATAAGATCTAGGGAAGCTTGTCCACAGCCAATGGAGTGACAGTGAGCATGGATGACATTTTTAACAAGCGTGCTATACGGATTTGCCGTATAAAACGTATTCAAGAATGCCGATTGAAGATGCTCTATGCCTTTTCCGTTTCCGAGACGAGTGAAATAGTTCGTCAGAAAAAAGAAAAGATCGTGCAGCGGAAAGCCAGCCCGCCGACTGTCGGTCCAATCGATCACATTCACGGTCTCGGTCTCGGTCAGCAGAATGTTTTCTCGAATAAAATCGCGATGCTGTACAACAACCGCATCGCTAATAATCCCCTCAAGACCTTCTCGTATGGCGTGTACTACATCACGTTCCTGCACCGATAGATCGAACGTCGCTGCAAATGAGTCAATCGTCGCCTGGCTCGTCTCTAGCAGCGAACGTGTAAGGGACGGGTCCTGCGTGCGAGTCCTTTGGCACAGTTGTTCCAGCCACGTTGAAGCCATATCGAGGTTGCGCACGACCTTACGCATAACAACAGGGTTCTCGTCCAGGCCGTTGTCACCCATCGGCTGCCCTTGCAGGATCGACTGCACGACTACCCAGGTAGGTCCAATTTGTTTGCAAAGTATGATCCGTGGTACCGAAGTCGATACGCTCATCCCATTAGAATCGAGGTAGCCGAGCACATGTTGCTCGTTTAAGACGCGCTCCCCTGCGAGAGGATCGCGATGGATCTTTACCGCAAAGAGCGGCGTGCTCGAAGAGGCACTAAAGGCGATAAATGTGACTGTACCACCTTCAACCGAGCCGGAAATACCGACATATTGGAGATCACGCGGTTTAGACTGGCTTGGAAAGAAGTTATGCCAATCATCCAATAGGTGACGTGTGAGGTCGGGCAGCATGGAGCAACTCCTATCCAGCTTTCTTGGCAAAGATGCAAAATCCGGACACGAAATTCATCGCAAGCCGTGTCAGGTGTAAGCCAAGAGCTATTCGTACACTCGTCCTAGCAATTGCGTACTGTAGCGCGTAAGCCTGCCTCACATCGGTGGAAACACGCTCGAACAGCGGGAATAGATGGCTGAAAAAAAAGCGTTGGGCTTGGCTGTCATCAAGCGGGATATAAAACATTGGAATGCGATCGAAATGAGGGAGCGGGGCATAGACTTCAATGTTGCTAAAGCCGGCGGCACGTAGCATCCGGCGATATGCGGCGAGCGAATGCAACGGTGATGAGTTGGGCTTGGACTCCAGCCGCAGCAAGTATTGGAATGCGAGCCGGTTTGCGACGGTGAGCTGGACAATGCCACCCGGTTTCAGCAGTGGATCAATACGTCGCAGCATCACATCGAACGGCGTTAACATGCCGCCTTCCCAGTTAAACTCGCGCACCGACACAAGATCGAACGATGCGGCTGGCAGCTGCAAATCTGCCCAATGTGTGGCATGAATTGGCCTAAGATGATTCAAGCCCTGCTGTCGGCGGCGAATGTCAAGTAACGCAATCTTATCGGCGGAGGAGTCGGCGGCATACACCGAGGCGGAGCCCTCGGCCAGTGCCACCGGAACTGTGCCCCAGCCACAGCCGAGTGTTAGAACAGTGCGTTCAATCTTCGACGGTAGCAGATAACGCCAGTCGGCAATCCGTTCATCCTCCAGCACGTTGCCACCGCGCTCCACTTGCTCTTTATTATAGTAGTAAAGCGCTGCGGCCCAGCCTTCACGCTCGGCGACTTGTAACAGCTTGCTTGTTTGAGGTATAGCTGCTTCGAGTGGTGATACGGTCATATACACATTTCCATCATCCCGCAAAGTACCAGTGCGAGAACAACAGGGTGAAATACGCAAAGAGCGGGAGAAAAATGCCGACAATCAGCCGATCCACCCATTCTCGTCGCCCCCAATGAGCTAACAGCATAAAACAAGGAACCAACATAAGCACATAACGCGTCATGCTGCTAACGGTGCCACTTGCCAATGGAACTAGCAACGTGAGGCCGGTGAATACCGCATGGGCCGGCCTCAGCTTGAACGGCAATGCCAGGATTATGGCTCCAAATCCAAGTGTTGCAAGCGTATCGACAATTGTACGAGCATTCGTTTGCCCGGCAAAAAATTGCGAGCCGAAGTTCAACCGACGGATCGTGCGGCTCACTACGTTAGCAGCGCCCGAAGCGGACACGTCGCGTCCAAATGTTGCCTGTGCATTGATGAAGGCAAGCGGATCGCCAAACGTGTTCGACAAATATGCCATGTATGCAATTAATCCGACCGGAACGATTGCCGCAGCGATCAGGCTTGGCCAACTAGAGAGCACTGCGTTTGCTTGGCGGCGTATAAACGGTACCAGTGCCGCACGGCCCCATGAAGGAGGCCTAAAGCGGAACCCGTAGTGGTGCAAACCTTCCAGCGCAATCACTGCTGCTAAGAGCACTCCCGTATTGCGAGTGGCCGCCGCGAACGCGCCAGCAACAGCAGCTCGATCCCATTGTGCTTTTCGTGCATAGAAAAAGGTTGCTGCGACCAGCGCAACAAACAAACTCTCGGTGTACATCGCCGAGAAAAAAACCGCTGTAGGTGCTCCAGCTACATAAAATACAGCTCTCGCAGCGGTAGCGCTATCAAACTCAAGTTGAGTCAGCGCATACACGTAGCCAAGTGCGATAAGCAACGCGACATGAGAAACCAGCACTCCGGCAACGAAGATATTGCCGGTCAAAACAGCAGCCATCTGGACCAGAAGCGGATACAGCGGAAAGAACGCTACAGTACCTTGCTGGCCAGTTTCAACGTTGCCGACACTATACCCATGCTCAATAATATTGGTGTACCACCAGCTGTCGAACCGGATTAGGCCATCGAGTATCAGGTTGTTGGGATCGGCATACGAAAACGTACCGGACTCCATCGGGATGATGATTGCCGAGACAAAGATAATAAATCCAATCATCACGCGCGTAACGATAAAAGCGGTAAGAACGGCCCGCAGCGCCTCCACCGGAAAAGAAAACCCCAACAGCGTCACTCGTCGAGGTGTGGTCTCTTCCGTTGAAGCAATTGTCATATCCGGCGTGGTCATTGCTGGCCACTTTCAATCTTGACGGTGTCGAAGGCCACGCGTGAGGTTGAAACAATCAGCCCGGCATACCCTCCCGGTTCACTCATAAGCGGGACATTCTGCGCGAGTATTGTTCCGTCGAGCGTGACCGAATATGTTTCGTCGGTAACTTGAATGGCGAGTTGATGCGGCTGTTTATCGGACCCCGTGCTTACCTGACTGCCTCCCTGGAATTGGAAGATGCCCCCAGCATCGAAATAGCCCCACTGGAGATACGTGCCGTCGGCGGTATAGCTGACCATATGCGCTCCGGCTTTGCTGCTATCTGTGGGCGCATTGAAAACAAGCCCGCCACCCATGTTGCCTTCGATGTAGCGTATCTGTGCTTCCAAGCGGAAGTCGTCCGACAGCGGCGTTCGGAAAAAGCTGATCAAGTCAAACCGGTTCAACTCCGTCTGTACGTAAGCACTATCTGTAAACACCCACGTTCCACCGAGTGGATCCCAATCTTGTGCGGCAGCCTCCGGATTAACAAAATCGAGCGTAGCAGTGATAGGGCCAGAAGCAAGGGCTGGAGCCGAGACCAACGGCGATGGCATCGGTGACAGAGCAGGCGGCTCGCTCGTTGCCAGTGGCGACTCTGCTGGAAGCGGGATACCATTCGCCGCAGGTGCAACGCCGAGTCGTGCTAATGCTTCGGCATATGGTATTCCATCCAACCATATTTGATAAGCCGCCACGTTGGCAACATCAGCAGGACTACTTTTCACAATAAGCTGGTGCCATAGACGATCGTTGTAATCGAAATAATCGACCGAAAGCGCAATGGTTTCATTCGGCGGAACCTCGGTCAACTGTGGCCCAAAGGTCTGCATCAGATAGATCATCCAGTCGTGGGTGCCGACATACGGCGTTTTGTCCGCCAAAGAATTCGGCCCACGAACAAGTTCCATATTAACAACCGCGCCTACACCTGGGACATATCCACCGAGGGCATGTTCGGCTTCACTCGCTTTAAGTGACAACAATATTTGCCGGAGCTGATTCTGAGCTGGGTGACCGATCGGTGATGGTGCTTGGGCGGCAGCTAATTGCCACATCAACATAAGGATTGCGCCACCGAGCAGTCCAAGGATGATTGAACGCCTACGGAGAATGCCCATTTTCACGCTGACACCGTCCGCTCACGGGCGCGTTTCCGGCTTATGGAGCGCCAAATATCCCAGATCAGCAGCACCGTGAACAGCGTTGCCATGATATAGATTTGTACCAGCACAACTTGGAGCAAACTGTCGTGAAATAGCCATAGCCCGACAACCTGCGCGACACCCGCGACAACTGCTGGGATGCTACCGCCACCATCGCCGATTGACAGGCGATAGTTGATCACGACGTTTGCCAGCGCGTACAGCATGGTTGAGACGGCGTACAGCCACAGCAGCGGCGCGATGTCAAGATAGGCACTGCCGAACAAGATCTCCACGATCAGTTCAGGGGCGACGAGCGTAGCAGCGATAATCACTGCCGATACAACGCCGACAATTCCCAGCGATGCTGCCAGCAGGTGCCGATGGGACTCGCCACGACGGTGCCGCTGAGCTACGATTGGGAACATTACGGTGACGATCGACCATGTCGCGAAAAATACAATACG
>JASKZZ010000561.1 GCA_030147335.1 Herpetosiphonaceae bacterium
GGTATTGGAACATCATCACGCGTACTTCCCGAACGTTATGGAGGGTGGACTGTTGGTGTTTTAGTGCAAGCAAATCACGGCGCCCGGCATCGGTTAACTATTGACGGCGTTCCCGTTGGACGCGAACTCGACGTTAAAACAATACCACTTCCACGCTTCGATATTCCCGCGGGAGCCGGTTCCATTATCGTAATCATCGCCACTGATGCACCATTGCTACCGTTGCAGTGTCGACGCCTTGCACAACGAGCAACAATCGGGATTGCCCGGACGGGAGGCATTGGCGAAAATAGTAGTGGTGATTTGTTCTTGGCCTTCGCAATTGGGAACCGTTCGCTCACCGGATCAGCACAACAGCATGTTATTCATGTTCGGTCAGTCGTCAATGATGCAATGACGCCATTATTTGAAGCGGCTGCTGATGCAACTGAGGAGGCAATTGTGAATGCGCTCTGCGCGGCAACGACGATGGTTGGGGTTGATGGTAGAACAGCGTATAAGCTTCCACTCGATCAACTACAAACAATGATGCAGCGTTATCAAAGCGGAAGCAAGGGTGTATCGCCCACATGAACGTATAGCCGTGCCGCATTCCCTCGCCCTTGTTCGAGATCATGAGGCAGCATTTTGTTTGATTTTGCTTGATCATATGATGCCCGATATGAACGAATGGCAGCTCCGCCTTGAACACATGAATTAGGTAAAGCAGGAAAGCTGTGTGTAGTGGGCAGACGGCATAGTTAACATACCGAACTAAGGTATGATAGTAACCACGTTTCAAATATCTATGCGCCTTACCACGTTTCAATGCTTATAGCTATGGCAGCTATGGATTTCACTTGATTCTCCCGAAATACGCGCTTGACAATCCAGCTTCATAGATGGTATAACCACAAATACTTTCTAATACTTAGTTATAAAGATGCAGCCTCCCATGAATGGATCAACTAGCACATTTTTGGCGGGCAAGGCAGCAGGCGATATTCGCCGTCATAATCGTTCAGTTGTATTAGAGCTGGTGCGAACACAGGGGCCAATCTCTCGGGCTGCATTAGCACGAGCTGGACGACTCAGCATGCCGGCGGTTATGGATATCGTCGGGGTACTGATCGAGGAAGGATTGGTGCGCGAGGTTGGCGTTGGGCCATCTTCCGGCGGCAGACGCCCTATGCTTGTGGAAGTTATACCCGAAGCCCATTGTGCTATCGGCATTGAAGTTGGCGCGCGAACTATTCGTGCAGTTGTAACAGATCTCCATGCAGTAGTTCAGCAGCGGGTGCATGCGGCATCAGAAATGATGCATGGGCCGGATGCTTTGCTGTCGCAGCTACGCGATGTATTGGACCAAACACTTCACCAGCATACACAGGGCTTTGGCAGTATTTTAGGTATCGGATTAGCGCTTCCTGGACCAATTTTGCTATCAACAGCGCAAAGTTTCAGTCCACCAAGCTATCCAGGATGGGGCGCAATCAAGCTCGGCGAGTGGGTCGCATCCGAGTTTGGCTTGCCGGTCATTGTAGAAAACGACGCGAAGGCCGCCGCACTGGGAGAATCGTTGTATGGCGCTGGACGTGGTGTGCGCAATCTGTTTTGCGTCATCGCACATCGCGGGGTTGGTGGCGCGGCGATTATTGGCGGCGATTTGTACCGTGGCGCGGATGGCGGCGCAGGTGAGATCGGGCATATGCTGATTGATCCGGCGGGTCCTCAGTGTGGCTGTGGTCGATACGGTTGCTTGGAAGCATTTGTTGGTCGCGCTGCTATTGCTGAACGTGCGGTTCGGGCACTGAAGCTTGCAGGGTACTCAGACCTTGACGGTCATCCACTAACAACCCTCAATACTGAACATGTCGTTGAGGCGGGTTTGGGTGGTCACAGCGTTGCTCGTGATGTGCTTGCCGAAACCGGGCGATATCTTGGTATCGGCGTGGCCAACATCGTTAATCTATTCAATCCCGAGCTTGTTATTCTTGGCGGTGCAACCATGCGAGCAGGTGAGCTTGTGCTACAGCCAGTACGTCAGGTCGCCGAGCAGCGAGCACTACCTAGCCTGGGTCCGCATGTACGAATTGTGCCAAGTACACTAGGTCACGATGTAAGCGCGATTGGCGCGGCAGCACTGGTATTACGTGAGCTATTTGTGCAAGGCATACACCAACGTTTGCCTATCACCACCGCCATTCACAAATAGCAGAACATCCTTTATACTCTTTTTTCATCTTGTTCATATTCCCCGAAGGGGGGTGATCAACGCAAAGAAGCGGAGCCGTTCAACTAGTCGGTCGATGGTTGATCGTGCAATGAGGAGCAACAATGCATGTTGCGTACACATGTGATGATTCATTAATACTACTTTCCTGCTACATCCCTCACAAGCTCACATGCAGACAGTTCTCATGGAAAGCCCCAATCATTGCCATCGAACACACAAAACCCGAGCACGTAGTTTTACTCACATTGGCAGGGCAATTCCAGCCTTTGTCCAAGCCCTTAGTCCCCTGGAGGACAAATGAAAAGCCTTATTCGATTAATCGTTCTTTGCTCAATGCTGGTAGTGGTTATTACCGGTTGTGGTTCGGCGGCAACTGGTACTGATTCTCAGGGTGCCGCAGCGTCGGGTGCTGCGGGTGGTGCTGCAACTGGTGCGTCAGACAAGACCGTAGGTGTTGCTGTTTACAAATTTGACGACACATTCATGACTGCGGTTCGCAACTCGATCCAATCAGCGGCGCAAGGCAAAATCACGGTTGACGTTGTAGATAGCCAGAACGCCCAGCCGACACAGAACGATCAAGTCGACCTGTTCTTGTCCAAGAATTACGCCGCGCTAGCAATCAATCCGGTTGACCGCACAGCAGCGACATCAATTCTCGACAAGGCCAAAACGGCCAACGTTCCAGTTGTTTTTTTCAACCGCGAGCCACTGCCGGAAGACATGCAGAAATGGGACAAAGTGTATTACGTCGGCGCGAAAGCTGAAGAGTCGGGCACGATTCAAGGCCAGATCGCAGTTGATTATTGGAAGGCCAATCCCGCTGCCGACCGCAACGGCGACGGCAAAATCCAGTATGTCATGCTGACCGGCGAGCCGGGCCACCAAGATGCTGAACTGCGTACAGAATACTCGGTCAAGGCAATTACCGACGCCGGTATTCAGGTCGAAGAGCTGGCTAAGGACACGGCCATGTGGGACCGCGTGCAAGGCCAGGAGAAGATGGCGGCGTTCCTTGGCTCACAGGGCGACAAGATCGAACTCGTGCTGGCGAACAACGACGACATGGCACTAGGCGCGATCGAAGCCCTCAAAGCAGCCGGCTATTTCAGCGGCGATAAGTTCATGCCTGTCGTTGGCGTGGATGCAACCGCTCCCGCTATGGAAGCGCTCAAGGCTAAGACCCTTGTCGGCACCGTGTTGAACGACGCCGAAAACCAGGGTAAGGCGACATTGGCGCTGGCAAATGCGCTTGCTCAAGGCCAAACACCGTCGAAAGAAACTATTGGCTACGACATCACCGACGGCAAGTACGTTTGGGTGCCTTACCAGAAGGTTACGGAAGCTAAGTAAGTTTCGGAGCCGAAACGTCGGGGTGTGGGTTTGCTCCACACCCCTTTTCTTTAGCAAAGCTACGGGTAGCACCATGAACCAACACAACGAATACCTCCTGGAAATGCGCAACATCAATAAAGAGTTTCCTGGGGTTAAGGCACTGGACGATGTCTCGTTGAATGTCCGGCCCGGTACCGTACACGCGCTGATGGGCGAAAATGGCGCTGGTAAATCGACGCTGATGAAGATTTTATTCGGCTTGTACTCGGCGGATTCCGGTGAGATCCGTGTGAATGGTCAAGTCGTACGCTTTGATACTCCTCGCCAAGCACTGGATGCCGGTATTTCCATGATCCATCAGGAGCTGCATCCAATTCCACATCGCAATGTTATGGAAAATATGTGGCTGGGGCGTTACCCACAGCGCAAGGTGGGACCACTTGGCTTTGTAGATCATGCCAAAATGTTTGCGGACACAAAGCGCCTCATGGACGACCTGGGAATGGACATTCATCCAGAAACGCGGGTAGGAGATTTGTCAGTCTCACATATCCAATCAATGGAAGTTGCGAAGGCCGTTTCGTACAACGCTAAAATTATTATCATGGATGAGCCAACGTCGTCGCTTACGGAAAGCGAAGTGACGCACTTGTTCAGAATTATTAATCGCCTGCGGCAACAGGGCGTGTCAATCATTTATATCTCCCACAAAATGGAGGAGATCTTAAGGATTGCCGATGATGTGTCGATCATGCGCGACGGTAAATATGTCGGCACGTGGCCGGCCCGTGAGCTAACGACGAACTTGATTATTAGCCGCATGGTTGGGCGTGACCTTACGAACTTGTTTCCCGATAAAACGAACGAACCGGCTGAAACACTTATGAGCGTGCAGGGCTTATCCTCACCCCTGCCCAAAGCGTTCAAGAATGTATCGTTTGAGCTGCGCCGCGGTGAAATTCTCGGTATCGGGGGGTTAGTAGGAGCACAACGCACCGAACTAGTTGAGGCGATTTTCGGCCTGCGCTTAATGGAATCGGGCCGGATCGTGATCAATGGCCACGAGGTAACAATCGGTTCGCCGGTTGACGCCAAGCGACACAAAATTGCATTGCTGACCGAGGATCGCCGCGCGACAGGCATTATTCCGATTATGTCGGTACACGACAACACGATTATTGCGAATTTACGCAGATATGCCAACGTGTTCGGCTTCATTAACTATCGTCGGGCTGGCAAAGACGTAGATGAGAACGTCAAGCGGCTGCGTGTCAAAACGCCAAATGTGCAAACGCCGATTGGTAATTTATCAGGTGGCAACCAGCAAAAGGTCTTGCTGGCTCGTTGGCTACTCACCGAGCCTGACATCTTGATCTTGGACGAGCCTACTCGTGGGATTGACGTTGGCGCAAAATACGAAATTTATTCACTGATTATTGAGCTTGCGCGGCGTGGCAAAGGCGTAATCATGATCTCCTCCGAAATGCCTGAGCTTCTTGGTATTTCCGACCGTATCCTGGTGATGTGCGAAGGGCGTGTATCAGGTATTTTAGATCGTCAGGAAGCGAATCAGGAAAAGATCATGCACCTGGCGACTCAATTTATGGAACCTGTTGCTTGAGGTGAAAGGACACATTTATGGCAGTTCCTGATACAACGACGGCTAGCGGTAGGCAATTCCCAAGCGGCGCGACAATGCGCTCATTTGTGTCGCGCAATGCGATTTACTTCGTATTGGTGCTGCTTATTCTTGGCATTGCAATCCAAGATATTAATTTCCTTTCGCTCAGCAGCTTCCGTAACATTCTGCTTAATATTTCCACCCGCACGATCATTGCGCTCGGCATCGGTGGCATCTTGATTACTGGTGGCGTTGATCTATCGGCAGGTCGTCTTGTCGGCCTCGCCGCAGTTATTTCGGCGTCACTCTTGCAAACATC
>JASKZZ010000007.1 GCA_030147335.1 Herpetosiphonaceae bacterium
TTCGACACAATCGGCCAGGATCTGGTCAATCATTGCATCAACGATGTGTTGGTCCAGGGAGCGCGTCCGTTGTTCTTCATGGACTACATCGCCGCCTCAAAGCTCGACGCAGCACAGGTAGCAGCGGTTGTGGAGGGCATAGCAACGGCATGTCGAGCGGCGGGATGTGCGCTGCTTGGCGGTGAGACTGCGGAAATGCCCGATGTGTACGCGCCCGACGGATTTGATCTTGCCGGTACGATTGTCGGTGCTGTAGCTCGTGGCCAGATGATTACCGGCGCGACTATCCGACCTGGCGATGTGGTTTGCGCTTTGCCGTCGTCGGGATTGCATACCAACGGCTACTCGCTGGCCCGCAAGGTATCCGCGCCGTTCGGGTACGATGCCCGTCCGGTTGAGCTTGGCGGTCAAACGCTTGGCGATGCGCTGCTAGCAGTTCATCGGTCTTACTTGTCACAAATTGAAGCATTATGGTCGATAGATGTTAACATCAAAGGTATGGCCCATATTACTGGTGGTGGGCTATGGGAAAATGTACCGCGTATTTTGCCGGAAGGTGTCGGTGTTGCGGTGCGGCGCGGCTCATGGCCCATGCCGCCAATCTTTTCGTGGCTGGTTGCGCAGTCTGGCATCGACGAGCGAGAAGCTTACCGCACGTTCAACATGGGACTAGGCATGATCGTGATCCTCGATGTCAAGGATGTTGAGCGAGCACAATTTGCCGTGCCTGAGCTGGCTTTGATAGGCACAGTCATCGACGGATCAGCTGTTGAACAAGTACAGTTGATCTAACAATCCTACCTTTGGTTGGGCTACCAGTGTAATTGTGTGGGCATGACGTTGGGAGGAACAAAGCGATGCAATACGGCGAGAAATTAGCGGAGGGCAAAACCAAAGTTATTTACGCGCATGCTGTTGATCCGACGCTTGTTGTTCTTGTACATAAAGACGCTATCAGCGCTGGCGATGGGGCGCGTCGGAATGAGATCATGGGAAAAGGTGCGTTGAGTGGACGAACCGCCGCAAATGTGTTTACCATGCTGCAAGGCGCTGGTGTTGCCACTCATTTTGTCGATGCTCCAAGCGCAACGGAAATGGTCGCGCAACGCTGCCAAATGATTCCAGTCGAAGTGGTGATGCGGCGGCGTGCGACCGGCTCATATCTCAAGCGATTTCCCCAGGTAGTGGAAGGTACGTTGTTTGATCCGGTGCTGATTGAATTTTTTGTAAAGGACGATGTTCGTCACGATCCGCAGATCGACGCTGATGGTCTGATTAACCAGCACATCGCCAGTTCGGACGAGGTCGCCGAGATGACCGAGGTCGGACGACGAGTTTTTGGCTTGCTGGAACAGGCCTGGGCCAATCAAGATGTTGCGCTGATTGATCTGAAGATTGAGTTTGGCCGCGACAATCAGGGGCGCTTGCTTGTCGCCGATATGATCGATAATGACTCGTGGCGGCTATGGCCCGGCGGTGACAAAGGCCAGATGCTCGACAAGCAGATTTATCGAAACATGGGCGAAGTAACTGACCAAGGCTTGTCGGTACTTAAGCAAAAATACGCGCAGGTGGCGGATTTGACCGAGCGTTTTATCACTCGCTAAGTTGGTTGATTAATGTGATTTTGATGCAATTGAAAAAGTGGAAATGAGCAGTTTGCATGAGTTTTTGGAAACGTTGGTTCGAGCGCAGAGATGACGACGATGCCGGCGTTAATGTTCGTCCACAGACAAAGGTAACTTCTTCACCGGCATCGTTAACTGCCGCGCCCTTGACAGAAAAAGAGCAAGAAACGCTTAAGCTGCTCACGTCGCTGACGGCGGTCGATCCCCATAACGGTGAGGCGCGGCTTGGCCTTGGTATGTTGCAGCTGCGTGCATTCGCTCACGAGCCTGTTCCATCCCTGCTGCACGAGGCGACAACGCACTTGAGCAGCGCCATCGAGCTGCTGCCGGATTCGCCCGAGGCTCATTTCTACCTGGCATTGGCCCTATCTTTCACCCTTGATACAATCGATCAGGCTGATAAACATGTACGGCAGGCGTTGGCGCTCAATCCGCAGCTTGCGGAGCGAGCAAGCGAGATTCATGAGCGCATCAACGCGGGACGAGTAGGGATGCAGGAGCAGGCAATCGAGCCGGACGCGCTCCATACGGCTGTGCAACGCTATGAGCAGGCACAGGCGCTGCTTGACGGAGGCCGTGCGGATGAGGCGATTGCGTTGTTGAGTGAAGCAATTGCGCTGTATCCGGCCTATGCTGAGGCGATGTTGGCGCTGGGCGAGGTATATCGTCAGCTTCAACGTCCAGATGAAGCGATTGCGGCGTTTCGACGCGCGCTCGCAGTCCGTCCCCATATGTTTCAAGCGTATGTCGGTCTTGGCACGCTTTATGTGCAGCGCGGCGACCACAGCCGCGCGTTGGAGCAATTGCTCCTGGCCTTGCAGCAGCAGCCCGACCAACCACAGGTATTGCGAAACGTTGGCCTGCTCCAGCTCGCTACAGGAAAAGCAACCGACGCGTTGGCTACGTTTCGTCGCCTGTGCGCGCTACTACCCGACGATCCTGAGCCACGCTTACAACTGGCCCTGGCTGCGATCAAGTCCGGTGACCAAATGGCAGGTCGTGAAGCACTGAATCGTGTGGAGGGCACTCCATTGTCGTCTAAGCAACATCGTCTGGCGGCGCAAATCGCGGTGGACTTGGGCGATGAGCAGTTGGCTAACCACCACCGTCTTCGCAGCGCCAATGGATCGATCAGTGGGTAAAGCAGATGAGCCGGTACGTTTTTTGAGCTGTTTTCAGAAACCGATTTCTTTGCTTAAACCGCTCGGCTGAGTTTTGTGGTAGAATGGCCCCGGTTCGCCGCGCCCGCGGGCCGTGTGGAGGGTGGGGGGCCACGACCGCCCCTCGCTTGTAC
>JASKZZ010000046.1 GCA_030147335.1 Herpetosiphonaceae bacterium
AGCGGCACAGCAGCAGTATCAGCTGGAGCAAGCCACGATCAAGGCCAAGCAAGACCAAGTCGCAGCAGAAGGTGCCGCCAATGCGTTGCGAGCACAGGCTCAAGGCGAGGCCGACGCGACAAAAATCCGTGCGGAGGCCCAGGCCGAGGCGAACAAGCAGCTGGCTCAGAGTATAACCGGCGATCTTATTCGTTATGAGCAGCTCCAGCGTTGGGATGGTAAGCTCCCGGTCTTCAGCGGTGGTGGCGCTACTCCATTGATTGACGCTACGAGCATCATTAGTGGTACAGCAGGCGCTGGCCAGTAAAAAAGCGTAATCTGTGTTTACAGAACACGAAGCGGGACGACCTTGCTAATCGTCCCGCTTCGTTGTATTCGTTTGACAATCATGCTTCGGTAGCGGCAGGTTGTTCTGCTTAGGTCTAGGCTAGAAGGATTGTACAGAAGCGTTTGCAGCTAAAACATTTTTCATCCCGCGTATTCTTGTTCCGGTTTGTTGGTTGAACTTTGGGCGGTATGACGTTCCGCTCCATCCACGGGAAGATCTGTTCCGATTAGTTTGTAAACATCTGATAATGCTTCACGATTTGCGACGACAACCAGTGTGTCTTCTGGGTGAAGAACTGTAGCGCCATTCGGGACAATCGTTTCGTCTCCGCGTGCGATCAAGACGACAAGCACACCTGTTGGCAAATCTAAATCAATGATCGATTTGCCAATCGCCGGTGAGTCTGACAGCACTTTTAATTCGGTCACCTGACTGCTCAAGTTAATCGCGGGCACAAACGTTTCGGGATACAAGGATGGACTGGTACGTGGCGTACCAACACGAAGCAGTCGCGCGACCAGGGGCAATGTTGTTCCTTGTACAACTGTGGAGGTCAGCACAACAAAGAATATGACGTTAAAAATAATGTCGGCACGCGGGACGCCTGCCAGTAGTGGAAAGGTTGCTAAAATAATTGGGACGGCACCACGCAGCCCCACCCAAGCTACCATTGCTCGCGCACGCAAATCGAGCTGCGAAAAGGCAAGGCTTATAAACACGCTGACCGGGCGCGCGACAAAGAGCAGAAAAAGCGCGATTAACAATGCGCTGCCTGCGACCGGCAGTAATTGCGATGGAAAGACCAGCAGTCCCAACACAAGAAACATTATGATTTGCAAGAGCCAAGCAATTCCGTCGTGGAAGTGAAGCAGGCTTCGACGATGTACAAAGTTGCTGTTTCCAAGTACCAGCCCTGCAAGGTACACAGCTAAAAAACCATTGCCTCCAAGCACAGCTGTCACACTATAGGTGAACACAACAAGTGCGATGGTAAGAACGGGATACAAGCCCTCATATTCGAGCCTACTCTTGTTGATGACGAGTGTCATGCCTTTGCCGAGTACTAGCCCGAGGAATACACCGAGGCTCATCTGTAGGAGAAATTGTGGTATGAGGTTGATGGTTGACGCGCTCGGCGTTACCAACAATTGCACAATGCTTGTGGTTAGAAATACGGCCATTGGGTCATTGCTGCCAGACTCCAGCTCGATCAAAGGGGTGATTGGCTCTTGCAGGTTTGCGCCCCGTCCTCGTAGCACAACAAACACGGCGGCAGCGTCGGTTGAGGAAACGATAGCGCCGAGTAGCAAACCTTCGAGAAATGAAAAGTTGAGCGCAAACATCGCAAACGCGCCGATGAGCGCCGCCGACAGGACAACCCCAAGCGTCGCAAGTGACAAACCTTCGCCAAGCACTGGTCGTACACCCTTCCAGTCGGTATCAAGCCCGCCTGCGAATAGGATAAATACCAGCGCAACAACTCCCAGCGACTGTGTGAATTGATAGTTGTCGAAGTACACCCCACCGGGACCATCAGAGCCTGCGAGCATCCCGATGAGCAAGAAGAGCAAGAGCGAAGGAATACCAAGACGGCTTGACGCTTTACTGGCAATAATACTGACTAAGAGCAGGACTGCGACACCCACCAAAAGATAATCAAATGCCATCGGCACCCCTTTCCTTAGCTGAGTCTTAGGGACTGGTTGTATTCATTATAGGGGTATGGCGAGGTCATTTATCTGGTGGCTATATGGAAGCAGCGCAATTAACGGCACATGAACACAATTATGCGGTATGACCATGGGTGCTTGTTGATGCGATGGGGCTGTGAAGTTTACTACATGGCGCTTCGTTTACGCAGCGACCTAGCACTGCGCTCCAGTTACTCATAATCCGCCCCACTTCAATGCGGGCATGCTGGAGGTAACGTCATATTTATCCTTCGATAAGCTTACGGGCCTCGGCCACCAGTCGCCGCAACTCTGCCTCAACCACCTCGCGCCACTGCGCTACTTCCTCGTCCGATAGCGCGCCACCGCCGTCGGTATGCTCCATTGCGAGATCCCAGCCTTTACGCAGCGCAAAGCGATCAATCTCGTCGCGACGCGTTTCTGGCCAGCGTTGAATGAAGATCTTAAATGCGCGGGTCATTCGGTCGCTATTATCTTGACTAAGCGACGGCAGAACAATGATCTTGTGCGATTCATGTGCTAGCTCGGGCTTAGTGGCGCGGGTGAAAAAAATAGTGTCGCAGCTGCGGCAATAACGGTACTCGCCCGCGCCATCGAAGCGGCCTGGATTTGCGGCAATTGCGCCGGTTAGCATACGTTCTGTGGGAACCATGGTATGTCCTTCCTGGACGCAGTCCAGCAAGCTCGATGTGTGAGGTCAAGGTGTATGAATCAGTGTGGACACGATGCGCTATGCTACTTATGCTACCGGCACACCCTCGACTACGTTTTGTGGTAGTGTCAGGGAAACTCGCGTGTACGCATGCGCGATGCTTTCGGTTGTTAGCGAGCCACCAATGACTGCCATCATTGTGCCATGCAGTGCAAGTCCATGACCACTCGTAGCGTGTTTGCTGTTTAGCAGCTGTGGTGTGTTGATTCCCACACCGTCGTCTTCAATCGTAATAACCAGTCCTGCGCGCCATCCTACGTCGATGACAAGATGGAGTGGTCGTGAATCGTCTCCATTCCGGCCATAGCGCGCCGCATTACGTATTGCTTCACGCGCGGCGAAAAGAATAACTTCGGCTGTAAGTGCTGGAAGTGCTTGGATTGCTTGTTCGGCGGCAGAGTCAATCTTCCAGGTCACCTCGTCAAATGTATGTGCCAGCTCACCTTCGACAGATTGTCTGAGAGCGCCAAGCAGACCGCGCTGGGCTACAAGCGAAGCCGATGGTGGTGGCATTGCATGCAGTAGGTTGGCTATCTGACGGTGAGCTGTGGCGAGCATCTGCATGGCTTCTTGACGTGAATCCTGGTTGGTCTTGCTCGCGCTGATGTCTTGCATTCCCAGTAATAGCATAGCGGTATGTAGTTGTGGCAGTATGTCGTCGTGAAGCGTTCGCCGTGTGCGATTGTCAATGATGTGACTTTCTGCTAGACGCTGGCGTTGCAGGATCATCAACCGATGCGCCATCTCAGCGCTGGCTTGTGTGTCAAGCAGCCGCTCGCCGGTCGCACGCGCCAGCTCGATCTCTTCCTGCGTATAAATACCACCGTCGTGCTTTGGTCCTAGCAGCAATACACCGATCAATCCACGCTCGCTCCATAACGGCACTGCCCAAATCGCGCCGTTGTATTCGTTGGCATCAAGTGGTAAGCACATAGTGGCTGGAGATTGGAGCCGGCTGGTGAGTCCATTAAGCGCTGGTAATGGCGTGCCCCATGGGTACGCGAGTGGTGAACCAACAAAAGCTGCCAGTGGTCCAAGGGCGATTAAAAAAACTCGCTGCGCGCTCAATACATCGGCACACAATGCCTCAAAGGGAACTTCAATATCAACTTCAGGTGTAGGGTCGTTGTTTCGGCGATCAACATCTGATAATTCGGCGCGAACGAGCCGCTCATATAATCCCTGACTCGCTACAAACGGTCGTAACTGCGCCATGCTAGCTTCGCGATCCGCATACGAGCGCCAACTGACCAGCGCGTAAAACAGCGTCATGAGCACGGTGGCAAGCAACAATTGGTAGATTGGATCGATGTTCGGTAGGCTGAGGCTACCGCCGACCAACAAGCCGTAGCCGGCAGCGAATATCAGGCTACGGCGCCAGTAGCCGCGCAAACCACGACGGGGTAGTGTTTTGCCAGTGAAAATTTCGTAAGAAACAATCGCTTGACCTGTGAGTATGACCCCGATTGTGACCAAAATTTCGAGGGCAAGATCCATAGCCATAAATAATGGCATGCGATGCAAAAAGAACAACACTTCTGGTCGCGCCTGTACTTGGTCCAGCAACCAAACCATGATCACGCCAAACAACACACTGATCGCGACCAGCACGAGCGATGTTGCTACAAGCCAGGGACGCGCCCGTTGTCGTGCAATGTCACCCATAAAACGATCGGACGCCTGCGGATGATAGAAGGCAGCGATTGATAAGCCTATACACAGAATGCTATACAACGGATAGGTAATCGCTACTGCGGGTGTATCCTGTACATTGATCATGTCAACCAGCGCTCGTGCCGCAACATCATCAAAGTTCGGCAATGAATTGTGTGATAACAGTGCAAGGGCGAACGTGCCAAAGACTGCTGTAACGGCTAGACCAGCACGATGACGGTATGTTTGAAGGACACCGGTGTACCATATTGTGCCGAGATACCACAAAAATGGTGCACAGATGATCATAAGCCAGCTTAGCTGCCACCAAAAGCCTAGCTCAAAGTCGAGCGTATCTTTCGTGCGACCAACAAGCGCTGTATGCCCGACGAAAAATAATCCACAAAGCATCAGCCCTCCGCCTGCTACCCACGTGCCGGCCGTCCGGTGTTCGGCGTTGAGGAGAACAGTAAGCCCGAGCCAAAGCAGTGCAATGGTGTTAAAAAGTGAGAGTGAAATGATTGCATAATGGAGCGCGCCTAGTGCGAAAGTGGAGATCATGTGCGTCCTTGAGGGCAAAGGGCTTCAATGTCTTTGTTCATTGTCCTGCTATAGCTTAAGCTCGTATGGAACCCATGCGCCATGCTCGTCGATCATGTGAGGCACCCCCTGTTCATCCCAAATCAACAGCCGGCCTTCTCGCATAATAATTGCTGCCCTGGTGCGCGCAACCTTTTCATCCATAGCGCTGTCGTTAAGGCCCCAGGCAGCGTAAATCTGTCCGTTGGTACGCGAAATCGAGCGCTTATCCTTAAATCCCAGCCGCGCCGCAATCTGCTCATTGTTGAGGCCTTGCATCAGTAACCGTGCTACAACTTGTTCGTTCGGCTCCAGCAGCGCCATTGGAGAGTGCTCATCCTTAACCCGTACCTCTTGAACTCGTGATTCAATATCCGGATCGATAAAACTGCGACCAGAAACGGCGTCATGTACGAGCGGCAAGATCATATGCGGCAGCAGATAGTTTGATTTACGAACGTAGGCATAGTGGCTCAAAATGCCGGAGCGCCGGAACGCGCGGTAATACGCATCATCGTCCTGGATGGAGTAGAAGACGACCGGCAAGCGCGGAAATTCGCGTCGAATTGCAACCGCAGCTTCGATACCATTCAACACACCCGCGAGCTGCACGTCCATCAAGATGGCATCCGGTTGGCGTGTCAAACATAACGCCAGCGCTTCTTCACCACTACCGCAAGATTGCGCGACGCGAACTGCACCGGTTGCTTCCAGCCCTGCCGTCATTGCTGGCCGTAACTTTTCATTATCTTCAACAAGTAACAGGTCAAGCATCAATATCAGCCCAGGTTGAGAAGTGTACACATGTACACATACTGAAGGTAATCAACTTCGGCATGAAGCAGCGCAGTATCTTTTCCATCTTATAACCGCGCGTCAAGCACTTATGTGCAGGATACCATGGTTATAAAACATCGACACCACTATCACTTGGGCATAAGGTATGCGTTAGGTACCTCAAGTACCAGAAGGGAGTTTGTCCATGAGTTTGCCCCTGCTGACACGACCATCTCGCGTGATACAGGATCGTTCTACCCAGACGATGCCAATTGTCGAGCGCTTTTTACGCGATCGTGATGCCGTATGGCGGCAGATCGATGCAGAGCGCGACCTCGACACGCTGATTTGGGAAATGCTGCTGTGTTCCGGCACTGCGTTAGCGGTTTATGGGGCGGTAATGGGACTGTCGCGGGGAGTCTTGCAGGCGTTGGACTCGGCTGTAAAACTTCCGTTGGTGTTTTTGCTGGCGTTAGCAATCTGCTTGCCCGCACTGTACTACTTCAACTTGTTGTGTGGCGGTCGTTTATCGGCACGCCAAACACTTGCACTGGCATTATCTGCAATCACCATGACTGCCATCTTTACGCTGGTTTTTGCGCCAATCACCTTGCTTTTGCTTGTAA
>JASKZZ010000110.1 GCA_030147335.1 Herpetosiphonaceae bacterium
CTGGGGGTGGTAACGTGGCTGCATTTGATCCAGATTCAACAACAGATCGGTCAGCGTGCAGCGCGGCACCTTGATCAATATGACCTGACGCCAGCCCAGTTCGATGTGTTGGCTCATCTGAGCGCAGCTCCTGGTATTTCCCAGCAAATGTTGGCAGACCGTCTGCTTGTTACGAAGGGCAATGTGTGTGGCCTTTTGGACCGGATGACAACGCGTGGTCTTGTTGAGCGTCGTCCGCATCCGCACGATGGCCGCGCGCATCTTGTGTATCTAACACCAGAAGGCGATGCCCTTGCCGCCGAAGTTGTACCGGAGCACGAGACCTTGATTGCAGAACAAATGGCAGTTCTTTCTGTCGAAGAGCGACGCGCGCTGCACCAACTTTTGCGCCGGCTGAGTCGCGCACTTAAGGCGTACTAATTTTTTTTGCCCCAATCGTTTATATATAAACTATCTTGGGTTTGATCGCAAACGACTGCAACATACCAGCGACACAAAAGGAGTTCAGTGTGACAACAGGCAAAACTATTCTTGTGACAGGAGCAACCGGACAGCAGGGTGGCGCAGCTGCACGACATTTGCTCGCAGCCGGATGGCAGGTCCGCGCACTTACTCGTGACCTCGGTAAACCAGCATCCCAGCGACTAGCTTCGGCAGGCGCTGAGCTTGTGCAAGGCGACCTGGCAGATCGTGCGGTAGTCGAGCAAGCAGTGAGCGGAGTGTATGGTGTGTTTAGCGTTCAAAATCCACAAGAGCATGGTCCCGAAGCGGAAATGGAACAAGGCATAGCGCTGGCGGATGCAGCGAGCGCGGCAAACGTTCAGCACTTTGTGTACACGTCGGCGGGTGGAGCAGAGCGTAACAGTGGTCTCCCGCATGTTGAAAGCAAGGGGGCGATCGAGCAGCATATTCAAGCACTAGGACTAGCCGCAACCATTCTTCGCCCCGTGTTCTTCATGGACAACTTCAATTGGAGCCGTCAGGATATTGAAAATGGCACATTCTCGATTGCCTTGCATCCACACACTCGCCTACAGCTAATTGCCGCCGAAGATATTGGAGCATTTGTTGGGCTGGCATTCAACAATCCTGAACAGTACATTGGTAAAGCGCTCGAAATCGCAGGCGACGAGCGAACTCCGACTGAGATCGCGCAGGCATTTGGGCACGTGCTGGATCGACCAGTACAATTTGTCGAGCAGCCAATCGAGCAGGTACGAAGCTTCGCGCCAGAAATGGCCTTGATGTTTGACTGGTTCAACACCAACGGCAATCAGGCCGATATACCGATGTTACGAACACTTCACCCACAACTCATGACACTTGAGCAATGGCTGCACGCAAACAAATGGGCGGTTGTCTCAGCATAAGCAGCTTGTGATGTGACAAAAGAATCAGCATAAGGCTCGTAAAAGAAGCACGTCGAAGTTCAAGCGCAACGTGTATTAACACATGGAGAACGATCATGACCGGTAACACATCAGGTATCGCTCGCAGTTCACGCGTCCGCACTCCGCTCTGGCAAACTGTACTAATGGCGTTTATCGCCGCCGCCATCGCTAACATCGTCCTGTTTTTCATCGCAAACGCTATTCTATCCGAGCCGGTCAGCGTACCCGCCGAGATGGGCGTCGTCAACGTCGTCTCGATCACCATCAGCACGCTCGTCGGCACATTGGGCGCACTGCTAGCATTTGTTTTGATCAAGCGGTTTACTCGTCATCCTGCGCGAACGTTCCTGATCGTGGCAGTTGTGGCGCTAATCGTTTCGATGGCGGGTCCGTTTGGGTCCGCAGGAATTGCTCTGTCAACACGACTGGTGCTTGCGTTGATGCATATCATTGCCGCCGCAATCATTGTTCCGCTGCTAATGCCGCACGCACAAGATTGACACATCCAACAAAATCAAAAAGCACGAAACAGCCTGCTCATAAGAGCAGGCTGTTTCGTCACCAATTCATGACTAATACATTGTTTTCCGGCGGAACATTGAAGATACGCAAACAGCGTGTTGGTCCTAGCCGCGTGCACGCTCAAACCGCTGAGCCACCGCCGACCAGTCGACAACGTGCCACCAAGCGTTGAGGTAATCGGCTCGTCGATTTTGATACTTGAGATAGTAGGCATGCTCCCACACGTCAATACCAAGGAGCGGCATTTGGCCAAACATGTAAGGACTATCCTGGTTGGCAGTGCTGGTCACGGCTAACGATCCGTCGCTGTTTTGGACGAGCCAACCCCAACCGCTGCCAAAACGGCGTATCGCAGCGTCGTTGACCAATGATTTCATATAGCTCACGCTACCAAACGTATTTTCGATCGCTTTCCGAAGCTGGCCAGTTGGATCACCACCACCTTGCGGCCCCATGATCGCCCAGAAGATCGCGTGGTTAACGTGGCCACCGGCGTTGTTGCGCACAGCCATGCGAATCGACTCCGGCACATCGTTAAGATTCGAGATAATGTCGGTAGCATCGCGCTGCTGCAAATCGGGATAGTCTTTCAATACGGCGTTCAGGTTCGTTACGTATGCTGCATGATGGCGGCCATGATGGATCTGCATTGTCTGCGCATCAATGAATGGTTCCAGTGCTCGAAAGCTGTAGGGCAGCGCCGGCAGCACAAACTGCCCATTAACAGGCTTGGTGCTTTTTGTGGACCGCGTATCGCCGGAAGCAGCGCTAGCCGTTGGTACGAACAGTTGTCCAGCGCCGGGAGTGAGCGCCGCGACAGCGCCAAGGCCGAGTGCTTGCATAAAACGTCGGCGGCGAGGTGAACGGACATGTGTATCTTGTGTTGTCATGATGTTTCCTCATTGTTACAAGCGAAAGATAGAATCAGGATGCGGGAAGATCGAATGTCGGTGCGGCTAGCATCAAATCAAGCTACTGAGCGACGATAACGCCACACGCGACGCGAGCACCACTATTTCCGGCAGGACTTGAAACTTGATCGTCTGGACCGGCATGAATCTCGATGGCGCTCCCATCTGCGTCAAACAACGATAAACTGCCTGACGTGAGCGTAGCTCGATCCGTTGTCGCATTCAGATGACCAACGCCTGCGGTATTTACCACCAGGTTCGGTAAATCACCAGCATGAGCGCCGTTTGGGTTTTCAAGACCATGCCCTACGTTAGCCGGATTGAAATGTGGGCCAGCCGCAAGAAACGAGTTCCCACAACTGCCCGTAGCGTGCAGATGAATGCCGTGCAGTCCGGGCGCAAGATC
>JASKZZ010000143.1 GCA_030147335.1 Herpetosiphonaceae bacterium
CTTTGGCGACAACGGCAGTAGCTCATACAGTTCATACGCACCATTATCGTAGCTTCCAACGTGGCGAAGCGCTGGACTGGCGTTGAGTTGCGCCGAAAAAGTATTCCAGTTTCCTAATTCGTAGCGATTGATGTTGATGTAATGAACGTCAAGATCGCGCAGCAATGTCAGCGCCGGAGCGCTAGGAACATCGTGCAGATGCTTCATTAGCCATTCATAACGGTTGGATACAATGCTGCTGGCCGAGTTGACAAGGGGATGGCGATGCCGGAGCGTTGCGTACTCATACCGATGGGGCAAAGTTGGATCAGCGTTTGCAATCGGCCATTCAAGCATCGCGCCAGACGGCAGCGCCCGCAGTGCATCATCTACCTGTCGCGGGGCTATCGTTGCAACGTCCGCCGCAACCGGCAGTGTTCGTGGCCAATAATCAAGCGTGAGGGGGATCGTCAAGCCAAGTGGGAGAATCAGCGCAACAGCACGGTGTCGCGATCGATGCGCCGTCAAGCGGCTCAGAACCGCAATCCCATAAGCGGCCAGCACTGAGAGCGGCAGCTGTGCAAGTAAGGCCCAGCGCGATGGAATGCGTGCTGCTGAGAAAAGCGGCGCGTAGGTGAAAAGCCAATGATAGGGGATCGACCTGAGACTAGCGCCATGTGTTCCCCAGCGAATGGTCGGGCCGAGCGACAAACCCAGTGCGACAACCGTGAGCACAACAAAGTAGCTTTGAATCCGTCGATCTTGCCGCGCACCTCCCACCAGACCGACGATTGCAAGGCCGAGTACTAACAGGCCTGGCCAAAGTGTATGTTCCGCGCTGCCGGCATCGGGAATGCCATGCCAGAACGAATGTAGATCGTAGCCAAGCCCGCTGCTGTGCGTCGATACAAGATAATGTTCCAGCCGCGCTCCGAAGCGATCATGGTTATCCAGATTTCGCGTAAGGTCGAGTGTATGCCAGATACGCAGCGTCGGCACAAGGATCGGCAACCCAAGCAGCAGCGCAATCGCCCCTGCTCCTGCTAATGCTCGGAGGTCACGGAATGTCAGCTGCCAGCAGCGCGTGACCAATTGATAGAGCAGCAGCAACAGCCCTGTGGTTAGGAGATAAATGCCGTTATATACGTCCGCCAGCGCTTGAGCTGCTCCCAAAACACCAATGATGCTGCTGAATAGGAGGAGGCGACGACGTGCCGGCGCTGGAGTGTTCCACCAGCGAAGGAGCACATACAGCAGCAACACACTCCAGAAGCCACTGAGCAAGTTGAGATGAACGAGATGGGCTAAGCGGACCGGCGCGAACGCATACATCAAGCCTGCCATTACGCCTGCGAATGTGTTTTTGGTCAAATGGCGTGCGAGCAATGCCATGGCCCACCATGAGCCAATAAAGCTGAGCCAAATCAGCAGGTTGTACACACCGACTGGTGTCCAACCAAGCAGGTAGAACGGAAGTCCCATAACAGCGCTTGTGTACAACGGGGGATTAAAGGCTAAAGCGTGCTGCGAAGGGAAATTTGTCGGCGCAGTAAAAAACGACGTGTTGCGATCAAGCAGTCGTTCTTGAGCAATCCGTACAACCCACGCTTCGTGCAAAGCATCGCCAGTGTCAAGCAGCAGTTGGTCGGCTTTAAATGGCAGCGGCCATAGCAGCGCTGTTGATGCTGCAACAGCAAGGATAAGCGTCCATAGCCAAAAAGGAGGCCGTAACCATCTTTGAAAGGCGACATTACTGCCAATCCGCCGTCGTGTATCCATATGTATGGTGGCAATACGTGGGGATTGTTGAGAATTAATCATAGTGCTTCGCAATCTTGGGTTGGAGGGAGAATTCGGAGTTTTGCAATTAAGTCTTTCTATGTGTTTGATAAACCTCATTTAATCATGCACTTGCTGAAATTCACATGACATAAAGACCATCATTTGTACATGAATCTGAAAGTTGTTTATGCATATGAATAAAGGACCGCTAGATACCAACTACTGGTATCTAGCGGTCCTTTGGATGAATAATCTATTACTTAGCAGCAGCTACCGGGGCGCGTCGACCACGTACTGCACCGATGACCGACTTGAAGATGCGGTAAGCGAGGCGCTCGAAGCCGATGTAGCTGACGACACGGAAGGCGGCAATCATCAGCAGCTGCAGCGCGATAAAGCGACCATCCAACTGGATTTGGCCAATGCCCGACAGCACAAAGATGATGTTGAGCAGCGTCGCGCCGATAGCGGCAGGGACGACCAACACACCACTAACGAATGCGAGCGCAACCGCCATCTCCAGGAATGGCATGCTGAACGAGATGAGCGGAGTCAAGCCGCTGGCAACCAACATCCCGGCGATTGGACGAAAGAACTCAAGTGGAACCGCAAGTGTACCGTCAGCGCCGAGCTGTAGGATTGGGCCGATTGGGTCGCTCGTTAAGAAACCAGCGCCAATCTTTTGTACGCCCATCATCCACCACATGTAGCCCAGGTACAGGCGAACGGCTAGCCAGATAGGTGACGCGAAGCGATGTGTAAATGGTGAACGGAGAAGATTGCCTACACGACTAATGACTCGGACCATACTTGCTGAATAGCTGGTATCTGTGCGCTGTGTAGTTGACATCATGGCGGTGGTCTCCTAAATATTTGCTGTGTATTTGTTTTATCGTTTGTTGAAGGTAGTAAACCACAGAGGCAGGGGTGACAACAGCACCAAGCGGTACAAAAATGGTTACTGATACCGCTACAGAAAATGTTTCACCACGAAGTCGATTACTACCATTGAGCGCAGCTGATCCTCGTGGATTAAGGTTGCAGAGCATGGGTAGCCTCGGTACACTTCAACGACAAGAATCATGATCGGTTACAGGAACATATGCTGTTGATTGTGTACGTTAGCGCCGCGACACGACGAATGACGCAGCCCGATTTGCTTGCGTTATTACGAACAAGTCGTGAGAATAACGAGTGTAATGGGATTACCGGCGTGCTGCTGTATAACGACGGTAACTTTATCCAGGCGTTTGAAGGCCCCGAAGAGGCAGTGTGTGAGCTGCACCAACGTATTCAAAATGATCCTCGCCATCAACATATGCGTACAGTGCTTGAAGAACACGTTGAAGAGCGCCAGTTTGGCGAGTGGTCGATGGGCTTTGTGCCGACCGATCTCATGCGTGCGGAAGACTACGACGCTTTCACGCGCTTTTTATTAGAGCCGCAAAGCCTTGAAGTGGGAGGCGCGGCGGGTAATACGGTTCGTACGGCGCTTGAACTGTTTCGTGAGCATATTCGGTAAGACGCCCTGCGGTTTTCAGCTTGTATGTTAGGCCTCACAACTGTAAAAACACCCTGTGAGCAGTAAAACTAACGTGTCACGTTATATGTCGCTTTTTTTCAATTTCAGCCTACGCCTCCGGTTACGCTGCGGTATGTTTTTTGATGTACTACACCCCTAGATAGATACTTATGGAAGGCACTGCCACATGCCGCGCTGGCAGAAGTAACAGCTTAACCCCCTGACAAACAACGTACTGAAGAACTGTTGTAACAGCTTGGATTCCTGAAACGGCTGAGGATGTACGCTAACGTTGACCGTGTTAATCAAGTTCATGACTGTTTACGGAACGTGTTGAAAATGAGGCGACATGGAATGTAATTTTGCAAGGCTTCTTAACTTAACCTTAATATAAGTAGTGCATAAACAGGGAAGATTTACCAAAGAAATGGCTTCCTCCATGGAGAAAATTCGGGTCCTGCTGGTCGACGACCACGAGGTAGTTCGTCGTGGGCTATCGCTGCTGCTGGAGCTTGAGACAGATATCGAGGTTGTGGGAGAAGCAGCAACCGGCATCGCATCGATTCAGCAAGCGGAAAGCCTCAAGCCGGATATTGTGCTGCTCGATTTGCGAATGCCTGGAATGCGTGGTGTGCAAGCCGCCCGGGCGATCAAACAAGTCTCGCCAACAACGCGTGTCCTGATTGTGAGCGGGGTTGACAACGCAGAGGAAATCGTTTCCGCGTTGGAAAGCAATGTCGATGGCTATGTGCTCAAACTGGCAGCGCCTAACGAATTGGTACACGCAATTCGAGTTATTGCTCGTGGAGAGGCGTACATCCAGCCGGCGGTTGCAAAACGGTTACTGCGTCAAATGGCTGCTACATCCGAATCAGCGCCAGTTCTTGTACCGCCGCAGCTGACACAACGGGAGTTGGAAATTTTGCGCCTCGTTGCGGCAAACCGTTCGAACAAAGAGATTGCCGCCGACCTTACCATTAGTGAAGAAACCGTGCGCAGTCATATTAAACGGATCTTGCAAAAGCTGGATCAGCCCAATCGCGCTCAAGCTGCGCTTACAGCGGTACGTCTTGGACTGATTGAGTTTGAGTAAATATGCGGCGTGTCGTGCGTCAGCTATAGGGTCATTCTCGACATGGAGTAGCTACGCGGCATGACGAGATGTCGTAGGTAGTCTTACTGTAAATGTCGTTCCAAGACCCTCGGTGCTTTCAACCGAAACTTTTCCATTGTGTTGCTGCACAATCTGCTGGACGCTTGCTAGCCCAATGCCCATCCCTCTGCGATTGCTTGGTACGTTACAGGCGCGGTAAAACGGCTCGAAAATGTGCGGTAGGTCAACTGATGGTATGCCAATGCCATAATCGCGCACCCTCACCGTTGCCCAAATGTCTCCATCATGTTCTTCGCGGACAACAAACACGATAATCTCACCGCCATCTGTACTGTACTTGATCGCATTGCTCAACAGGTTTGTCAGCATGCGCTCAATACGGTCTTTGTCACCGGTTACCATAAGCTGCGACATGGAAATCTCGGTACGAATGCAATGCTGCTTGAGTAGCTGCTGTTGCTGGTAGACAATCTCACACGTCAAAGCCACAATATCAACCGGGCAGAGTTGCAGATCAAGCCGTTGACCTCCCCGAACTGTTACCACATCCGTTAGTTCATTCAGCAGGCTCGACATTTTCTCGCCGGCCACCCCAATCTGAACGACCGACTCTTCAATGAGCGGTTCTGAAATCGATGCCCGTACAACGCATTGATGCAACACGCTGGCATACAGCTGCATGAGATGCATGGAGTTTCTTAAATCATGGGTTACAACAGCGAGTATATCGTCGCGGGCGCGTACCGCTTGCAGTGACTCGCGGTATAGGTGAGTGTTGGCAATCGACATTGCCGTGCGTCTCGCAAT
>JASKZZ010000221.1 GCA_030147335.1 Herpetosiphonaceae bacterium
ACGCAGCTAGCGGTAGCAGGAGCATCTAATGGACTATGTTAATCTGGGCCGGACAGGTCTAAAGGTTTCTCGAATTTGCCTTGGCACAATGACCTATGGCTCACCGACGTGGCGCGATTGGGTATTGAACGAGGAGCAAAGCCGACCGTTCATCAAGCGCGCATTGGAGCTTGGGATTAACTTCTTCGATACCGCTGATATGTACTCGCTGGGAGCGAGCGAGGAAGTCGTCGGGCGCGCGCTGCGTGACTTCGCGCAACGGGACGATGTGGTTATCGCAACCAAAGTGTACAACCCGATGAGCGATAAGCCGAATGATCGGGGTCTATCACGTAAACACATTATGTCAGCTATCGACGCATCGCTGCGCCGACTTGGCACCGACTATGTCGATTTGTATCAAATACATCGTTGGGATACGGAAACACCGATTGAGGAAACGCTGGAAGCGCTGCATGATGTTGTCAAAGCGGGAAAGGCTCGCTACATCGGCGCTTCCAGCATGTACGCATGGCAGTTCACCAAAGCGCTATACCTTGCGGACCAACACGGCTGGACACGCTTTGTAGCAATGCAAAATCACTATAATCTGGTGTACCGTGAGGAAGAGCGAGAGATGATACCACTGTGTCAGGCTGAAGGCATCGGCATTATCCCATGGAGTCCACTTGCGCGTGGATTTCTGACCGGCAGCCGCAAACGCGACGAGAATGCTGCAACCACGCGCGCAGCAAGCGATGCGTTCGCGCACCAGATGTATTACAGCGATGCTGACTTCACGGTTGTAGATCGGGTGGTCGAGCTTGCGGAGCGTCATGGAGTTTCACCGGCGCAGATAGCGACCGCCTGGATTCTCCACCAGCCGGGGGTTACAGCGCCGATTGTGGGTGCAAGCAAAATGCATCATCTGGAACAAGCCGTCGCGGCGCTAACAATTGGGCTTTCCGCTGAAGATCGCGCATATCTCGAAGCGCCATATCAACCGCATCCGGTACTTGGCCACAGTTAGACCGCCTGCATCACACGATCCAACCTGTGCACCGTTTAACCACCCCCAACCAAGCGCAAGGCAGCTGCTTTGCGCTCGGTCATAGTCCCTATCCCGCAGATCGAGCGCACTTCCCATCACTTGCAGACGGATATACGGCGACCACAAAACAGGATCGGCGTTGCGAATAGCAAGCCGCTGTGTACAACGCTGGAATGTACCGAGTCAAAGGTTAGATTGGCCAAACCTACAAAGACGCGGCAACATGTGTATCGAACACCGCCATAAACGCATCAACGACCTGCGGATCGAACTGCCGACCCCGTTGACGTTGAATTTCGGCGACCGCATCTTCCACTGGCCAGGCCGGCTTATACGGCCGCGCATGGGTCAAAGCATCATATACGTCGGCAATAGCGACAATTCGGCCGGGCAAGGGAATTGAGGCTCCCGCCAGACCATAGGGATAGCCGCCGCCATCCCATCGCTCATGGTGCGTTAACGTGATTTCTTCGGCGACTCGCAGCAGCATAAATTGGCTTCCGGCCAGGATACGCGCGCCAATCGTTGTATGCGTCTTCATAACCGCGAACTCTTCCGGCTCAAGCCGGCTCGGCTTCAACAAAATGGTATCCGAAATACCAATCTTGCCGATGTCGTGTAGCGGCGCGGCGCGTTGCAGCAGACCAACCTGCTCCTGCGAAAAGCCGAGTCGCTCGGCCAGCAGCGCTACCATCAGCCCTACCCGCTGCGTGTGCTGGCCAGTATCGTCGTCACGATACTCGGCGGCGCGTGCCAACCGCGTAATAATTTCGTATTGGGCCGCTTCTAGCTCTTGCGTACGTTCCCGCACGCGCTGCTCCAATGTTTGGTTATGCTGCTGCGCCTGGCGGTACAGCATCTGCGTTTCCAGCAAATTCTTGATGCGCAGCAGCACCTCAACTGCGTCAAACGGCTTGGTCAGAAAATCCTTCGCTCCATACGAAAGCACGCGGCGCTTAGCCTCTGGGGTCTCATCGGCGGTCAGCACTACAATCGGCACCATCCGCTCGCGCGGCGATATCTGGCGTAGCTCTTGCAACACTGCATATCCATCAAGATGAGGCATATGCAAATCAAGCAAAATCAAATCAGGTTTTAGCTCAGCAAATTGTGCCAGCATCTGACGCGGGTTGGTGAAGCTCGTAACACAGGTATAGCCTTCCTGCGCCAGGATCACTTCCAGCAATCGCACGTTGATCTGCAAATCATCGACGATCACGATGTGAGCGTTCGCATGCTCTATTTGCCTCATAGCCGCCACTCCTCCAAATCTTGCGACGGCGTCGAGCCTGTAAGGGACGCTCCTTAATCAGCGCATCCCGAACGGCGTCCGCAGTTGTATGTACATTGCTGGGGGGCTTACGGAAAGATCGTACAACGAAGCGAGGCTCGTGTGGCGAGTAGTATATCGCAACATCCCACATGCACTTGTTTTATCAAAGCATGCATCTAATGGAGGTATGTTTAGTTGCTTGAAATGTCGTATCAACATAGGCCCATACCTGTGCTACGCTGAGCGCCGACGTTCACGTTGCGTTACCTTCGGGAGAAGTGCCGCGTGTGTTGTTGGATATAGTAGCTGGTCAGGACCCAGTTATGCTATCTTCTAACAACAGCACAGCATGAATGTAATCCAAATACATTGCAGATCAACGTTTGTTTAATCCTCCAAAATCCGTTCCACAAAACTACAATGAGACGTAATGTTGTTAGATTTGGGCAAAGACAGTTTGTAGATGACGCAATCCGTCTCCCGCATTGGCACCAAGGTTTACAGCAAGATGCGTATGACCAAGACGCTGCCATCCAATTAAGTCAGCCTCAAACCGTGCGATACACAGTTGACCCAACGCCTCATCATGTTCCGGCACATCCATATCATGTTTACTCTCGGTAATCAGCGCTACAAAGATGCCATTGTCACGTCCGGCGTGCAACAGCTGCGCCGAGGCTATGTTGTCACGCAGCGGATAGACCAGCAGCGCAGCTAACTGATAACGCTGTTGCAAAAGTGTACAAATGGCGTCAAGCTGAATTCTGCTTTCGTGGCCTGGCTCAAAATAGCAGACCAGCGCAACATAACCAGCTCGTCGGTCTCGCTCCAGCAACAAACGTAGTGTCGCGGCAAAATCGTGATGTAGAACACTCATTGCATTGGTCGTCTCGGGCAAGAGCTTGACTTCGATTCGTCGTTGGGTAAAGCGCTGCATTGCATCAGCGTCCGGCTCGTCAAACGGATTGAGACCAATAATGATTGCTGCTACCGCTACTGCTACTTCCCATCGTGCAATCTCTGCTCCAATATCGGCGCTATTTGTTAACGTAAAACGTACAACAGGCTGTTCAGCGGCTTCAAGTGCGTTAAGATGACGAGACAAGTTGGGATTCATATCATCGGCAAGTGATATATGCACAAAAATGCGGTTATTTCGATACCCTAACGGCATAAATGTCTCATCAACAACAGGCACAAACCCCCGTCGATGCTTGCTCAACGAGCCCGCTACAAATGACGCAATCCAATGCGCAAGCGGAGTCAAGGCGGGGGATGCGACCAATGTCAAGATGTCACGGCCTTGCTGCGCCAACACACCAAGCACTACGCCCAGCCATACACCAGGATTTGCGTGGAGGTCGGCTGTGTTGTGACAGGCCTGACGCATCTGGCCAGCAGCTTGCACTGCGTCCGCAACATTATGACCATATAACCGCGCGGGAACCCACCCCAGTGCAGAAAGTGCGCCAAATCGTTCGCTTACCGTAGGCGGCAGCATGATTACTCGCGCAGAAATCTGCGGCTTCAACCATTGCTCCAATAGCGACTCTGGCGTTGTTACCACCAGCAGCCGGTTCTGATTCCAGCTTCGGCAATCAAGCCGAGTAATTACCAACGTACACAGCGCGATCAATTCCAGCGATAGCTCGACGCCGAGGAAAACAACAACCGCTTGCTCCACATCTAAATTGCCAAGCAGTGCACTTGCCGCCACTGGCTCGATTGTATCGATCAAGACAATATTCAACGTATGTGGCGGGGAATAAGCAGCGCTGCGCCACAGCCGCGCAGTTGCAGCCGCAGCGCCGGCAACAACAATCACTACCGATGTATAACCCGACATTGCCACACTTTCGATCCAGGCATCAAGCGTTGGTTCGAGTGACGCAGGTAATTGGAGCCAACCTAGTCGCTGCTTGATACGAGCCTGCGTATCCGCTGAAGGATGCCATAAGCTTGCATCGCCCGTCCACAACCGTCCCACAACATCGTCGGTGGTAAGCTGACGCAGCATAACGTCAAGCAGCGGCAGGCAGGGCTGCAATCCGGTAATGCGCTCGGTCGGCATAGTGTCCTCCTGCGGGTCCGATAGTACTTTTCAAGCTATCTCGCAGTGTAAATAAAAGATTATCGGCAAAATGAGCAGCATATTGGCAGTCATAGATTTGCCCAATGCTACCCATGGCTTTAGAATGATACGCTGAGCGTTGTCCTTAGCCAAACATAGTGCCGCGATGTTATACAGGAGTATGGCGAAGCGCAGCCCAATTTCCGCTCTGACACTTGGGCTGATAGCGCATAAGGTAGCACGAACAATGCGACGACCGATCATACAATTACCACTCCATCTCAAGAAGCGGCTCAGTGAGGGGCATCCATGGGT
>JASKZZ010000533.1 GCA_030147335.1 Herpetosiphonaceae bacterium
TATCCGCCTCAACGATTTGCGCGGCGCGTATGAACGTCCTGAAAAAAAGACAGGTACACGAATTGCGGTGATCACGCCGTACCCGCCGAGCAAGGGTACGCTGAATGAATATGCGTACCACTTTGTGCGGGCGCTGCGCCAAAAAGATCAGGATTTGAGTGAAATAGTACTGCTCACCGATGAGCTGCCAAAAGGTGAACGCTACGAGTCGGATCGTGCCGGCGTGAATGGCGTACCGCTACGCATTGTTCCCTGCTGGCGTTTTGGCTCATGGATCAACGCGCTACGTCTTTTGCGTGCTGTACGAAAAGCAAAACCGGACGCAGTCCTGTTCAATATTCAGTTTGCGTCGTTTGGCAGTGATAAAGTTTCTGCTGTACTCGGACTGATGGCGCCTGGGCTGATCAAGATGTTTGGCTACCCGACGATTGTGCTACTGCATAATATTATGGAAACGGTTGATCTTAAAAGCGCCGGATTTGCCGGTAACCCGCTCATCGAAAAGATTATTCGTGGCTTCGGCAACATCGTCACCCGCTTGCTGCTGCGTGTTGACTGGGTGGCGCTGACAATTCCTAAGTACGTTGAAATCCTCGAAGCAAAATACAAGGCGAACAACGTTCTGCTTGCCCCACACGGCTCTTTCGTTGATACGCCGCTGCCGTCGTTCGATTTGCCCGAAGGGCCACTGCAAATTATGGCCTTTGGCAAGTTCGGTACGTATAAAAAAGTTGAGTCGATGATCGAAGCGGTTAAGCTGTTGCAGGAGAACGGGCGACCGCCACTCGAGGTCGTGATTGCTGGTACGGATAGCCCGAATACGCCGGGTTATCTTGAAAGCGTGCGCAAACAATACACCGGTTCTGCCAACATGCGCTTCACCGGGTATGTTGCCGAAGACGATGTTCCGCGCATCTTTGGTGATTCCGCTGTGGTTGTTTTTCCATACACGAGCACGACTGGCAGCTCAGGTGTGCTGCATCAAGCCGGTGAATACGGCAAAGCTGTTGTGCTGCCACACATTGGCGATTTTGCCGAGGTAATCGCTGAAGAAGGCTACACCGGTGAGTTCTTCGAGCCGGATAACGTGCAAAGTTTAGCCGACGCAATCGCGCGTGTGATCGACGACGCGGAACGACGCCGGGACATCGGGACGCAAAACTACATCGCTTCCCGCGGCCTGCCAATTGCCGAGGTGGTGGACTGGTATCTGCTGCACTTCCAAGAACTTTTAAAAAAGCGTAAACGAAAATAGCTAATGCCGGTCGCAGTTCGCATTCTGATCCGGTCCGTCCCATCCAGAGAAAGGGTATGTGATGGCTCTCAATACACGCTCAGCGGGAAATGTACAGATTCTTGAACTCAACGGGCGTTTCGATGCGCACGTTGTGCCGCCAGTCGTCGATTGGCTGGAGCACGTCACCGCGAATGATCCGGCGCAGGTCGTTATTGATCTGGGCCGCGTCAATTTTATCGACTCGACGGCGCTGGCAGCGTTGGTCAAGGGCATGAAGCGCTGCCGCCAGCAAAACGGTGATCTTCGTTTGTGCAACCTTCAACAGTCAGTACGCATTATTTTCGAGTTGACACGGTTGGATAAGGCATTCGAGATATATCCAAGTGAAGACGAGGCGGTGAACGGTTTTGGCCATACACCAAGCTAATGAGACATCGATTTTGACAAGTATTGTCGCTGCGCATCACCCGCAATTCACTGCGATGGCGCATGCCTGGTCGGCCCAAGGAGCGACTGGTTTTGCGGTGTGGTGTGATGGACAACCGGTTGATGCATGGCCGGATGCTCTGGTTGAGCATACACCGAGCTTGACTGCCCCGATCGTGCTTAAGAACGAGACGATCGGGGAGTTATACGTGTACGGTCTAACAGGGCCATCATTCGTGGCGCGACTTAACGCTGACGCCAGTCTCGCCGCACACCTAATTGCACTTGAGCACGAACTGGAAAGCATGACTTCCGAGCTGATCGATCTTCAAGATCAACAACTTGCGCTGTATGATCTGACGCAATCCACGCGCAGCCACTTGGATATCGATCAAATACTGCCCCGGATGGTACAGGAGGCTGCGCGGCTCGTGAAAGCAGATGGTGCTTTCCTGCTGTTGCATGAGGCGCACATGCACCCAAAGCTTGCGCAGTTCCCGCAGGGACGGCTAAACGAGACGGTGCTGATGAATTTGTTCCAGACGCTTCAGCTTACAGGTCGTGATTTGGTGCTCAACAAAGAAAGTGGCTCTGTCAGCTTCCCACCGGGTATTCATAACCTGCTCTTTACGCCAATCATGATTCGTGAGTCGTTAGCGGCAGGCATGGCGCTGTTTAACAAGACCGGAGGCGATTTTAACGCACCGGATCTCAAGTTGGCTCACGCTATCGCAGATCAGGCTGGCGCGCAAATCGAGAATGTGCTCTTGTATCAGGAAACGCTGGAACAAGCGAAGCTCAAAACGGAGCTAGAGTTAGCGGCCCGTATTCAGCTTCGGCTGCTGCCGCAAAGGCTGCCCCGCGTTGCGGGACTTGATCTTTCCGCCGCTTCACGTCCAGCGTTACAGGTAGGGGGCGACTTCTACGATCTGATTCAGCGGCCCGCGCAACCGTTCGTCTTTGCCGTCGGGGATGTGTCAGGCAAAGGTATGTCGGCGGCGCTGCTGATGGCCATGAGTCGCACGGTGATTCGGAGCCGGACACACGCGCTAGGTCAAGGTTTACCGGATGAATTGATGAATTGCGTCAATGAAGATTTGTACGATGACTTCACCGAAGTCGGAATGTTTGCCACGGCATTTATTGCCCAGTACGACCATACTCGACGTGAACTCATGTTCGTGAATGCGGGACATTCGCCCGTCATCTTTTGCTCTTCCGATGGAAACGCCGAACTGTTACAGGCGGATGGAACAGCGATTGGCGTCCTGCCAATCAGCCTGTGCGAAAATCAAGTGCGTCCGCTCCAAGTGGGCGATTTGCTGATCGCTGCGACCGACGGGTTCAGCGAGGCGCGCAACCAGGCTGATGAAATGTTTGGCTACGATCGCTTGCTGCGCCTTACCGAGAAACTGCGTGATCGGCCTGCACAAGAAATTGCCGACTCCTTCTTTGCCGCGGTGGAGCAATTTGCCGCTGGTCATTTGCAGGACGATGACCAAACACTCGTTGTGGTGAAAGGAGTCGCGTCTTGAGCGACATCGACACCATCCGGCTTGACTTGCCCGCAACTCATAAATACCTCAATGTTCTCGGCGCGTGTATCACAGAAGTATTGACACGGGTGGAAGGGCTGGCCGAGCCGGACGTGACAACCTACAATATTCAACTTGCGGTTCACGAAGCCTGCACAAATATTGTTGAACATGCTTATGCCGAGGAGCCGACCGGCCGGATTATCATCAAGCTAACGCTCATCCAACAGCCGCGCGCTCTTGCTATCGATATCTACGATACAGGTTCTTCATTTGACATAACAATGGCACGTGAGCCTAATCTGGACGAAGCGCAGGTGCATGGCTACGGACTGTTTTTGATTCGGAATTTGATGGACGAGATGACATACACTCCCGAGGCTGATCAGAACCATTGGCATCTCGTCAAACATCTGTAGTACGAAAGGTCGTTCTATGAAGATTATTATTACCGAGCATATTATTCGCATCGTGGTCGTTGCGCCACAGGACCGCGTCGATGCGTTCAGCGCGGGGGAACTGCGCGAGCGGGTCGATCAACTGGTGGCCGAGGGTGTCAGACAGTTCGTGATCGATCTATCTAACGTCCCGTTTCTTGATAGTGCGGGAATGGCCGTGCTGGTAAGCCTGCTCAAGCGGGCGCGACAGGCCGAAGGAGACGTGAAACTGGTGTGGCCGAAGGAAGAAGCGGCGCAGCGCATCCTGCGGCTCACGCGCTTTGATCGCGTTTTTGCAATGGCAGATTCGGTTGAGGCCGCCGTCAGCAGCTTTTGAGGACACTATGGCTACGATTTTGGTGGTTGATGACAATTCGGTCAATTTGCGGATGATGAGCTATCCCCTGCAAAAGCAGGGACATGCGGTTGTGACGGCGCTGCATGGTCGCGAAGCGCTTGCACGGCTGGCCGAAACATCTTTCGACCTGGTGATTACCGACCTGACGATGCCGGAAATGGATGGCATCATGCTGTTGAAGCAGATCCGTGCCAATGCGGGATTTCAGCATTTACCCGTGATTATGCTGACTGCCAGTGGCCAGGATGAGGACCGCGACATGGCGCGCGCGGAAGGTGTGAATCAGTTTTTGACCAAGCCAACGAGTTCGCGTGAGCTTTTGGATACGGTGAATCGTTTACTAAGTTGATGATCATCGAGAGGAGTCGGCCGGGACCCAGCCACGGCTACAGTGATTATGCAAGAACGATGGACCTTGTTCCTGGCCCGCTTACCGGGCGGTAAGCTCTTGACCGGAGGCGCGATTTTGTTTGCCAGCATGACAATCGTCAATGCCGGTAACTACGCCTTCAACCTGATCCTCGGCCGTTGGCTGGGTCCAGTCGCATTTTCCGACCTGAGTTTGATGGTGACACTCATGCTGGTCGTCTCGTTTATGGCGACATCGCTTGCACAGACCGCTGCACGATTTGCCGCGATTCATACCGCAGACAACGATAATGCGCGGCTGGCTGAGCTGCGGCGCTGGCTGAGCCGTGGAGCGTGGATCTTAGGAGTGGCACTGCTGCTGCTGCTCGTGCTCGGATCTCCGCTTTGGCAACAATTCTTCCACACGGCATCGCCATGGCCATTTGTCATCCTTGGGTTTGGCTTACCAGTTTTTTTCGCCCAGGGTGTTGATCGGGGGGTTCTACAGGGCCAGACGCGCTTCGGCATCCTCGCGGCCAGCTACCAGGCTGAGATGTGGGTGCGTCTGCTGGGCGCTGTCGCTTTTGTGACATTGGGGTGGTCGGTGAACGGCGCGGTAGGCGCGATCACACTGTCGTTTATAGCGACGTGGCTAGTGGCGCGACAGGCTGCGATTGGTTTGCCGGAAGCGGGCGTTCTACCTAAGAGCGAGCGCCAGGTGGTAAGGCGCTTTGCCATGCCGGTAGTGGCGGCGCTGATCGGGCAAGTGCTCATCAACAACAGCGACATTTTGATTGTAAAACATTTTTTCGAGCCGGAAGCAGCCGGACACTACGCGGCTCTCGCGTTAATTGGCCGTATTGTATTTTTCGCGACATGGTCGATCGTCACCGT
>JASKZZ010000306.1 GCA_030147335.1 Herpetosiphonaceae bacterium
ACAGGAGATGCTGATGTATCAGATCACAAGTGTGGGGCACACCGAAGCGCAGCAGGCAATCCAAGTGATCCAGGACGAGCTTCTCCGACGCGGCAAAGCGGCGGTGATCGCTGTCGCTGATGCGCACGGGGAGTTGATAGCCTTGCTGCGTATGGATGGAGCGCCGTTGCCGTCAATCTTAATTGCAACAAATAAAGCATGGACTGCCGCCCGCGAACGAAAAGCAACTCGTGAACTTGGCCAAGCAGCACGCGATCCACGCGATGGCTTTGATCTAGCGTACTTCGGCGATACCCGCTATATCGGTTGGGGTGGCGGACTACCTGTCGTTGTGGGCGGCATGGTTGTGGGCGCAGTGGCGGTCAGTGGCCTGCCTGAGATGGAAGATATTGAGGTTGCACAGGTCGGCGTTGCAGCTATAATCGGCGCAGCAACATAGGTGCTACGGTGACTGCACATTATTGTTTAAGTTGTGTAAGGCAAGCACGGGCGGCCTGGGCAAGAAATAGTGTATCAACGCCCGCTGTAATCAGAGTATAGCCCGCTGCTACATAGGGCTTTAGAGCATCGGCTGATACACCAAAAATCCCCAGCCGTATTCCTGCATTCTTGCACACAGCGGTCACATGGCTAATCGCTTTGGTAACGTCGGGATGATCGATATTGCCTAGCTGTCCAAGACTGCCGGAAAGATCGTAGGGACCGACAAAAACAGCATCGATGCCTTTTACACGGACAATTTCCTCAATCTGGTGTACCGCGTCGATATGTTCGGCCTGAATAATCACGGCTGTGTCTTCGTTTGCCGTCGCAATATAGTCGCGCAAGGCTAGACCGTATCCCTGCGCTCGGGCAATGCCAACACCTCGTGCCCCAAACGGCGGGTACTTGGCCCATTGCACTACTTGTTCCGCCTGCGCCGCCGAATTAACCTGCGGCACAATGATTCCTGACGCGCCAATGTCGAGCGCCTGCTTAATTGGCGTTTCTGCCGAAACCGCAACACGAACCAGGCAGGGCGCATTACCAGCTGCTTGGATCGTTGCCTGGAGTGTTTGTGGATCAAAAACGCCGTGTTCAGCATCAAGAAACAGCCAATCGTAGCCTACCGTTGATAACAGTTCGGCAATTTCCGGAGCGTTGAGCGTGACCATTGTTCCGACAAGCAACTCGCCGCCGCGCAATCGTTCGCGAAATGTTTGGCTCATTCATTTTTCCTTTATCGACGTTTGGGAACATAAACATGTGGTCAGTGATGAACCAGGAACATTGAGTGGCTGACAAAATTGTTGCACATTGTAGGACTACAGGACTAATCCCGTCTTGTATGTTCTTGGTACCATCGACATTATGAAGGCTCATGCTCAGTCTTGCAACTTCCCCACATCTACTCCTCTGTCATCGGTTATAGTGTCGCCGGACGAGATGCAGGCGGCACGCAATGCTATTGTCAGCACATACCTCCGGCCTGTAGCTACCGGTTTGGGGGTGCTCTACGTAGTCCTTGCGCTGCTGCATCCTTTTGTGGTACCAGCGCCTAGCTGGCCATTGCTAACAACTGTTGCGGGTGTTACCGCACTGCTGCTGCTGCTTTTGAGGCATTACCTCGGCCATACAGCGATTCCAGCCCAATGGGTTCACTTGGTAGCAGGATGCATCATCGTGCTGGTTCTTGGGAACAGTTTGCTGCATGTTGCGCTCGTTGCTGAACCGCAGCAAAGTACCAATGTTGCGCTGACAATCTTGAGCGCCAGTTGTTTACTCATGAACCGACGCGTGCTGACGATCATGATGGTGAGCGGGCTGCTTTGTTGGTCGGCGATCGCTGTCTACCATGTTGATGCTGCTTCAGCAGAATTGTGGCTCCATTTTGCGTTTCTCTTGATTGAAACGGTGGTGATTGCATGGCTGATCCATGCCGCGCGCTGCCGTACCTTTGACCATCTAACCCGTCTGCGTAGTCAAGACGCCATGCAGGCCAGCCGTTTATCGGAGGCGATGAGCGCGGCACGCGAGAACGAAGCACGTGCGCAATGCCTTGCCGAAGCTACGTTCGAGGGTATTCTGATCCACGATCAAGGCCGCATTGTCGACGCAAATGCTGCGCTTGCTGCCATGGTCGGTTATCCACAACATGAATTGATTGGGCGTATCGTGCTGGATGTTGTCGCGGAGCAAAGTCACTCACAGTTGCTGCATTATATGCAAAATGACGCGCCGCCGCCCTATGAGATACTGGCGTGTCGGCGTGACGGTACATATTTTCCGGCAGCTGTGCATGTTAAGACGATTTTCTATGGTGGTCGGCTGATGCTAGCGGCGGCGATCCGCGATCTGACCGAGCAGAAACAAGCAGAAGCCACGATTGCGCAGATGGCGTACTACGATGCGTTGACTGAATTGCCGAACCGTCGGTTGTTTCTTGATCGGCTGCGGACAAGTCTAGCCCACGCGCGACGCCACGAATACGAGGTCACGGTGTTGTTTCTCGACCTCAACCGTTTCAAGGTTATCAACGACACGCTTGGACACGCCGCGGGCGATCAGCTTCTGCGCCATGTCGCGCAGCGGCTAACGGCGTGCGTTCGCGAAGCCGATAGTGTGGCTCGGATGGGTGGAGATGAGTTCACGATACTGCTTCCAGCCCCCTATGGGACTGAGGACATCCATAGCGTTGCCCAGCGTATCTGGACCACAATTGCCGAGCCACTGTGGATCGATGGGCATGAGCTTGTGGTACAGCCAAGTATAGGTATTGCATGTTATCCTCGTGATGGCCGGGATGCCGATGAGCTGTTGCGACATGCTGATACGGCGATGTATCGGGCAAAAATGTCAGGAAATAATTTTCTGCAAGAGTTCACTCCGACCATGGCGTTAGCAGCGAAACAACGGCTCGTTCTTGAAATGGATCTTCGACAAGCGCTCCAGCAGGGCGAGTTTACCCTGCATTACCAGCCACGTGTGGATGCCATCTCCGGCGAAGTGCGCTCCCTGGAAGCTCTGGTGCGTTGGTGTCATCCGGAGCGAGGCTTGATCGCTCCATCCGAGTTTATTGCAATTGCCGAGGAGACCGGCCTGATTGTGCCGCTTGGTGCATGGGTGCTCAACACTGCCTGTGCTCAACTTAAGCTCTGGCAAGATGCTGGCTATTGCGTATCAATCGCGGTTAATTTGTCGGCGCGACAGTTTCAGGATCCTGAGCTTGTGACCCAGGTGGCAGATGTCCTCAGTCGCGTGGGAATCAAGCCCGAAGACCTTGAGCTGGAAATCACGGAAACAACTGCGATGCGCCATGCACAAGCTACATTGTCGGTGCTGCGCGCGCTCAAAGCGATGAACGTCCAGATCGCGATTGACGACTTTGGAACCGGCTATTCGTCACTCAGTTATTTGAAACAATTTCCTGTTGATCGTTTGAAGCTTGACCGCTCCTTTGTATCGGAGGTTGTTGAAAGCGTGCAAGATGCAGCGATTGTGACCAGTATTATTAGTTTGGCGCATAGTCTCCGCATGTCGGTTACTGCTGAAGGTGTGGAAACGGATTCGCAGCGCGTGTTCTTGCAGCAGCGCGGTTGTGATGAACTTCAAGGATACTTGATTAGCCGCCCGGAGCCTGTAGACGCTGTGACAGAGCGGCTTCAATCTTGGCATCGTGGAATAAGAATAGTTGAAGCTCCAACAAATCTTATTGCAACGTAGTAGCGAACGTGCTTGGCTTTGTTGATATGGAGCTGTATTCTGTACACATATGTGATGCAAAAGGGGCGTATCAACGTCCTTTTTTAATATGCCCACTGTGTTGACTACATCGTTGTGACGCCGTGTGCTAGGATGTTAATCTGTCGAAGGTGGATTTCGGTACAATACGTCCTACCGAGATCGTCCAAGGAAATGTGCATACTGACCGCTCAATGTCGTTCCTGGTTTATTGCGACTGCGGACCGAAGCGTTATGCTGCTCTTGCCGAGGTATGCCTAAACCCAACCAAGTTTAGTCAGGTCCTCATCAAATAAAGAATAAGCAATGAATAAGCCCGATAACAAGCAAGTTCTTTCGCAAAGGAAAGCTGCGTGCAATATGCAGGATCAGATTTTAGAAGCGTTGGAGCAAGCGGTTATTGTTACGGATATGAACGGCCTTATTCAATATTGGAACCGAGCTGCAGAACATTTATATGGTTGGCCCGACGCGGAGGTGCTTGGTCGCAGTGTCTTTGAAATACTTCCATCGTCCTTGTCAACGGACGAGGCAGCAAATGTTTTTGCGCTCCTGCAACGGGGTGAGAAATGGTCGGGCGAGTGCCGAGTGCAGCGGCGGGATGGTGAATACGTATGGACGTATGTGACGAAGTCTCCGTTACAAGACGAACTGGGGCAGTTCAGCAGGGTGGTGAGGGTAGCAACCGACATCACCGAGCGTAAACAGATTGAAGTTCAACTGGTAGAGCAAGCAGAAACAATAGCAACAATCAACCGAATCGGGCAAGTGCTGTCTGCGGAGCTTGAGCTTCATAAACTTGTCCAGCTGGTTACGGATGCGGCAACCGATCTAACAGGCGCGCAGTTTGGCGCGTTCTTCTACAACACAATCAATGAAGGCGGCGAGGTGTACCAATTGTACACGCTGTCGGGCGCGCCGCGGGAAGCGTTTGCGAACTTTCCGTTGCCGCGAGGCACGCATGTTTTCGGTCCAACATTTCGCAATGAGGGTGTTATCCGCAGCGGGAACATCCGCAATGATCCGCGATATGGTCAGAATGCGCCGCATTATGGAATGCCGCAAGGTCATTTGCCGGTTTCAAGCTATCTAGCGGTGCCGGTCGTTTCACGATCAGGTGAAGTCCTGGGTGGTTTGTTCTTCGGACACAGCGAACCGGACGTGTTTTCTGAGCGGAT
>JASKZZ010000307.1 GCA_030147335.1 Herpetosiphonaceae bacterium
TAGGCCGAAGCATTGGCCCAGGCACGGGTTGCAGCGGTTGACGCAATATTAATGATATGGCCGTACTGGTGCTTGCGCATGACCGGCAGCGCGGCTTTAGCAAACAAAAACGGGCCGCGCAGGTTAACGCCGATCACCTGATCCCACTGTTCAATCGTCATCTCATCGACGGACACAGTGTGGTCGACGGCGGCGTTGTTGACGATAACATCAATGCTACCCCAGCGGCTAACAACGGTTTCAACAACATTGAACACACCGTCGGCATCGCTGACATCGCATTGCAGCGCAACGCTTTCGATGCCTTCAGCCTGTAGCTCACGGCTCACGCGCTCTGCCGGCTCCGCACGCACATCGACTACCGCCACACGGCAGCCAGCGCGACCGAACGCTCGTGCAGTTGCTTCACCAAGGCCGCTTCCGGCTCCGGTAACAACTGCGACTTTCCCCTTAAGATCGATTTCCACGATTGATTGCTCCTTGTATGATTTATGCGCCTAGTGCCAACCCCACCGGTAATGGCTCAACATCGCCAATGGGTTGGACGTTGTATTCTTCGATCAGCTCGCCGAACAACTCGATAGCATTGCGACGGCGATCTTCCACGGTCGTCGGTAAACCAAGATGATAAGTGCCGCTGGGCAAAATTCCGCAGCCGCCATACCTACGCAGCAGCAGAAACTGCACAACAACTTCCTCGCCTGCGTGTTCAACCGGCAAGCGGTTCCACCACGAAAATCCGCCGACGCTTAACAGCTTGGCACGGTCGAACAACACGTTCGCGCCGCCGACCCACGCAATCTTGTAGCGGATGGTCTCGCCGTTGGATGCTAGCCGTTGTTGCAAATGCAGCGGATTGGCCGCGTTATTCACCAGATGACGATGCCACACCAGCGGCAATGTATCGGGCGAAATTGGCTCTGGTCGCACAGGACCATCCCACAGCTCGATACCTTGTTGATGTGGTCGAACATCGTGGAGATAGCCAAGGCCGGTCGCGGCACAGCCGACAAAGCCACAACCTTCCACTTGCAGCACATGCAGCATCCGACCGAGCACCTCGGGATCAAGCAGCACATCGTCATCAATGAAGTGGACATAGGACGCGCTGCTTTGCTCCAGTAAAAAGTTTCGCTGCTCGGCCAGTCCGCGTCGTGGCAGATGATGATGAAGTGATACGCGGTGTCCACGCCATTCCAGCGCTTGCACAGCGGTTTGCACCTCAATCGAGGTGTAGGACGGCTCGTCCTCGCTTTGATCAGAAATGATGATGTCGAAGTCGGTAAATGTTTGGCCAAGCAAGCTTGTCAGCACCATCGCCAAACCTGTTTTGCGGCCACACGTTGGGATTAGTACATCAACCAGCGCCACTCACACACTCCTTCTTCCCATTATCCGCTTACTGGAACGGAACTCGCTTCAATGCGCTGCCCCGATCCAGATTCAAGCAGTGTTTGATACAGCGCAGCTGTTCGTTCAGCAACTGTTGCCCAGGTGAACTCGCGCTCCACCCGTTTTCTTGCATCCTGACCCATCTGCTCACGTCGCTCTGTTTGTGTCAGCAGCCGGAGCAGTGCGTCTGCAAGCGCTGCTGGATCACGGGGTGATACCAGCAGCCCTGTTACCTCATTATCAATGGTGTAGGTAATGCCGCCAACTGCTGAGCCGATCACCGGACGACCACAGGCCATGGCTTCAAGCGGCGTCAAACCAAACGGCTCGTACCACGGAGTCGTTACAACCACATCGGCAGCGCTGTAGTAATAGCGCAGCATGTCGGGCTGCCGCTTGCCGACAAAGCGCACGCGGTCGGCAATACCTAGCTCAGCGGCAAGCTGCTGCAACACGCCGATCTCCGGTGTCGCTACAGGATCAGCGTCTGCCGTCTCACCACCTACAAGCAGCAGCGTAAACGATAGGTCGGTTTGCTGCTTCAGCAGTGCCGTCGCATGCACAAGATTACGCACATCTTTACGCGGCATCATGCGGCCAATATAGCCGATCACCAACTCATCGGTGTTGAGGCCGATCTGCTGACGGGCTTGGTCGCGTGACACCGGTTGGAAGCGCTCAATATTCACCGCCGATGGAATCAGCACAACCTTGTTCGGATCAGCGCCGTAATCATCAACCAGCTCATCGCGCTCGCTCGGGCACTGCGCAATCAACCGATCAACCGCAGCAATAACCTCGCTTTCAACCTCAATCCGCCCGTCCGGACTGGTATCAGCGCTGCCTTGATGGAGCTGCTTGGTCTTGCCCATCGCGTGAAAGATGTGGACCGCGGGAATACCAAGACGCTGGCTGACCTCGGCGACGACCCAGCCCGACATCCAGAAATTGCCATGCAGCAAATCGTAGGCAACGCCATCACGGGCGGCAAATTCCAGCAGCGCGTCGCGAAACGCCGGCATGAGCGGCCACAGCGCATCTTTGACCACAAACTCGGGTGGTCCCGCCAGCAGATTAACAACCCGCACGTTGGGCGCCCATTCGATGACTTCGGGCGCGTCACGATCATCACGCCGCGTGAAAATATCGACCGCATAGCCAAGCTGGCCTAGCTGACGGCTTACTTCGTCCACATACACGTTCTGTCCACCGGCATCCTGGCTACCAAGCAGCGCCACAGGACTAGCGTGTTCGCTGACAAAGGCAACGTGGACTGGCCGATCAGTTGTGGTTCTACGGCTCATGCGTCCACCAAACGCTGGTCGGTCACCTGTGCAAACGCCATGTTCCAATCGCGGGCAAAGCGCGCAAGACTGAACCGTTCACGCGCGACGTTGCGCGCATGTTCACCCATTTCTCGGGCGGCCTGCGGATTTGCCAGCAGAAATTGCATATGGTCAATCAGCTCCGTCGGATCGCACGAAAGAAAGCCACTTCGGCCATTCTCGATCACGGTCGGCAACTCGGTTGTTGCCAGCGCCACAATTGGCATACCGATTGTCATGCCTTCGATGACGGCAAGCGGCAAGCTGGTGTAGCGGATCGGGCTGAACAAAAAGCGG
>JASKZZ010000331.1 GCA_030147335.1 Herpetosiphonaceae bacterium
GCCGAGGCATTGCGTGCGGTGATTGCCGACGAAGCCAACACCGATGCGGCGATTGACGCGCTGCCTTTGGACGATTCGTTCAAGCTTGCGCTGCGAGCCAAGGTTCGTAATACAGTCGCGCCCACGATGCTGAGTGCGGGATCGCAAATCAACGTCATTCCTTCGATGGCTGAGGCTTCACTGGATGGACGAATCTTGCCTGGTTGGACACCCGAGCGCTTTTTGGAGGAGCTGCGGCCAATCCTGGGCGATGAGATTGAGGTCGAGTTTTTGGAGCCGTCTGAGCCGCTGGAAGCCGAACCTGCGTCGCCGTTGTTTGATGTGATCGCCGAGGTGCTTAAGCAGCACGATCCCGAAGCGACGCCAATTCCAACGCTGCTGACTGGAGCTACCGATGCCAAGCATGTTGCTCATCTGGGAACCAAAGTGTACGGTTTTGCGCCGACGCTCTACGAGGGGCCAAGTGAGTGGAATCGCATCCACGGCCACGATGAACGATGCAGCGTACGGTCAATTCAATGGGGCGCTCGCGTGCTGTATGAGGTTGTCGAACGTTTCGCAACGGCGTAGCGTTGGGATGTTCAGCAGCCAGTGAACTGTGAGGGTGGATGGGCCGAGCGGCAATGCTCGGCCCTTAGTGATCAGGAAAGAATTACGCCAGCACGCTTACAAACTTTTCGATCCGCTCCAACGCATCCTCGATTTGGTCCATCGAGGTAGCATAGCAGGCGCGTACAAAGCCTGCGCCGCTCGGCCCGAAAGCATCACCCGGAACTACGGCAACGTGCTGCTCGTTCAACAGTCGCTCGGCGAACTCGCTGCTCGATAATCCAAGGTGGTCGATGCGCGGAAATGCATAAAACGCGCCTTGCGGCTCAAACGTTGGCAGCCCGATTGAGCGGAAGCCGTCAACGATCACGCGGCGACGGCGGTCGTATTCGGCAACCATGCGCTGTACGTCCGGCTCGGCGTGTTGAACTGCTGCAAGAGCTGCGTGCTGGCTTGCGGTCGGCGCAGACATAATCGCATACTGATGAATCTTGCGCACCGCAGCCGTGATTTCATCCGGCGCTGCCAGATAGCCCAGTCGCCAGCCGGTCATTGCGTAGGCTTTGCTAAAACCTCCCAGCAATATGGTTCGCTCACGCATTCCCGGCAACGAGGCGAAGCAGGTATGCTCAATGCCATACACCAGTCGGTCATAGATTTCATCGGAAAAGACCAACAGGTCATGCTGCTCGGCCACCTGCGCAACTTCAAGCAGCCGCTCGCGCGTCATGACTGCCCCGGTCGGATTGCTGGGATACCCGATCAAGATTGCCTTGGTTCGTGGCGTGATGGCTGCCTCGATTGCCGCGCCCGTCACCTGAAAATCATCTTCTACCCGTGTTTGGACATACACCGGAGTGCCGCCGGCAAAAACAACGCTTGGCCCGTATGCTACAAAGCATGGCTCAGGGATAATTACCTCGTCGCCGGGATCGATCAGCGCAAGCATAGCATTTTGCATTGCTTCGCTAACGCCGACCGTAATCAGCAGTTCGTCAGGCTCGTATTGTACGCTGTACAGCCGTTGCAGCTGTGCGCCGATTGCTTGGCGCAGCTCAAGTAAGCCTGAGTTCGATGTGTACGCTGTGTATCCTTCTTGGATCGAGCGAATGCCTGCTTCGCGGATCAAATCTGGCGTGACAAAATCCGGCTCGCCGATTCCCAGCGAGATAACATCCTTCATTGTTGCGGCAATATCGAAGAACCGGCGAATGCCAGATGGTGGGACTGCCATAACACGTTGGGAAAGCAATGCCATATAATCAACTCCTCGGTAGCTTTCAGCAATCAAGTAAGGGACGCGAGCTTCGGCTGCTCACCCTAAGTGTACTATTGGGGCGAGGAACGAAACAGGGACAATCGTAGCCGGTTTTGGAGGGCCAACTTCTGGCACTTAACGCTGTGCCTGATGTTTTCTGCCGGTTGCTAAGATACCTCGCCCTGTAACGGCCGTCCCGCTACCGCCAGCTCGCTTTGCAATCTATTCAGCGTTTCCAGCAACGCATGGCGTTGTTCCCCAAATTCGCGCAGTGCCGCTTCTGCCGCAGTCCGCTGTTGCTCGGCCTCGCTTAACAGCGTGGTGATGGTGTCATTGTTTAATTCGCTTGCTTTTTGTTGCGCTTCGGTGATGAGTTGATCTGGCCCACTCATGAATTGGGTCCAATTCTCGTTTAACCAACGGTCATGCATTACTGAGCATCCTTTCATCGATCAAGCCCAAGTATAATCTACTTTGTGGCCGTTTGTACGCGCGCTAGGCTCTCCACCGTTTCAAATGGCAGTAGTTGGCAGTAATGTGCCTCAATGTGCCAGTGGGTTTAGTATTAGGCTGCGCCGAGCAAAAGGTAATTCGACGAAAGGAAAACTGTCGCCATGCGTCGCCGCATTTTGTTGGGCTTTGGCTTTGCGCTGTTGCTTGCCGTGTTTTTCCTGGTCACCAGTGGTAGTCCCCGCATCTGGCCGTATCGTAACGCACTGCACTACATGCTGCTAACGACCATTAACTCGCCCGCTAATGCTGGCGAGAATGTTTCGGAGCGACCTCCAACTGCACTTATGGTAAGAACAGGTGGTCCAACAGGAACAATTAGTGGTGTTGTTCTCTCGGCATGGGGTCGGCCTGTTTCGGGCGCTACCGTGCTTGTCGCTGCTCGTGATGGTACGGCTTGGAGCGGTGAAAGCGATGATCAAGGCCGTTACACAATTGGGAATGTGCCGGTTGGAAGTTATATACCGGTTGCCGGCGCTCCCGGCTTTGAGGACACAAGTATGCGTACCCTTCTGGGTGTTCGAGTGCTACATGAGCAGACCACGTCGCTCAACCTGACGCTCCAAGCTCGTAACGCGCCCAATGTTGTGGCTGCCAGCAACTTCAGGCTTAGCAATCCACAGGTTTGGCAAGCGCAAAAACCGCTGCCGGCACGCGCGGTCCGCCGCACAATCACTTACACTGTGGCAGGACGTCCGAACCAGACGACGTTCTTGTACACGCCGGATGATGGTCAGGAGACGCTGCTGCCAACACTGCTGGCCGTGTATCCCGGTCCCGCCGATCAATGGGAAACTGTTTCGCTGCCGCTGGCTCAGGCTGGCTATGCCGTTATCGCTGTTGGCCCGGAGTACGCGCTTGACCTTGAAGCTGATGTTGATGACCTTCATCGGCTGGTGTCGTTCGCGAAGAATGGCGCTCTACCTCGCGCCGACGGTACCCGAATCGGTGCGTTAGGTGGTTCGTACAGCAGCTTGCATGTCCTTCGTCTAGCTGTGCGCGAGCCGGAAATGTTGCAGGCAGCGCTGCTGCTGGGTCCGCCGACAGATATGTTTGAGCTGCGGCGAGGTTTTGAAGCAGGATCGTTTTTTCCACCATTTGGGCTGGATCAAGCACTGATTGCATTGGGCCTGCCTAGCAGCGAGCCGGAGCGTTACTGGCGTTATTCTAGCCGTTATCATGCACGATCGCTGGAACTGCCGCTGATGCTGATTCACTCAAAAGAAGATGAGGTTGTGCCGTTCACGCAGTCGCAGCTGCTGGCTGATGAGCTTGAACGCCTCGGCAAGCCGCATGAGGTTGTTATTTTGGAAGGGATGGGTCACTACCTGCTGGCGACTGAACGCACGCCTGCCATTGACGATCTGTTCAAC
>JASKZZ010000366.1 GCA_030147335.1 Herpetosiphonaceae bacterium
GCTTGCATTTGTACCATCAGCTGTTGTCGTGGGATTAGTACCTGTTCCATTTGCTTCTGTTGAGGTTAAGGGTGTTTCCGAAGTAGTTAATGTAGGTTGAGTAGAGGCGTCACAGGCGGCCAGGACTAGCGCCAGAAGCGACAACAGTGAAATAAACTTCCACCGCATTCGCCATGAACGTGACAGCATTATCCCCTCCTTATCTATTAACATCCGCAGGACAAATCCTAGCACAGCAAGCCATACAAATAATCGCCGTGCATCAGTGCCGTCGATGACGTGAGACGCATCGCTCTTGCCCGATCATAAGCTTGCTTTTGGTGCACGGAGTTGATGGGTAGCATACAGCAAGTGTCGCTGTTGTGCTACCCGGCTTTAGATGTATTTGCTGCTGTGCGGGAACGTTAAGGTTATGGAGCGGTAAGAAGGAGTTGCGCTCATGCCTAAACTACTTTGCGCGTTCCTGGGATGCGACTTCCTGATCATGGACTCGCTCCTGCTGCAGTCGTTTACGTAGCAGTTCCATAACGGCGCGTTCTTCGTCGCGTAATGGTGGTGGTGCGTGCTGTTCCTGTTCAAGTCGTTGTTCAAGCGTGTCGATCATTGTGCCTTCAAGATACGCGTCAAGAATTGCCGGATGAATATATGATTTACGCGCAATCGCAGGGGTGTTGCCAAGCCGTTCCGCAACATTTTTGATCGCTTCGACAATATTCTTCTTCGCCTCGGTTTCTTTCTCGAATGGCGCAGAAGATTGGAGCGCAAGGGCGGCAATCACGGTTCCGGCCCAGGTACGAAAGTCTTTAGCCGTAAACTCCTGGCCGGTAATCTCGCGAAGATACGCGTTCACATCGTCCGAGGTAACATCAACGCGTTGGCCGTTCTCATCAAGATACTGGAACAGCTCGTAGCCTGGTATTTCGCGGCTGCGTTTCACAATCTGAGCGAGCCGCCGATCCTTGACGCTGATCGAGTGGCTCTTGCCGCTCTTGCCGCGAAATTCAAAGCGAACCGTGGCGCCTGATATATCAACGTGCTTGTCGCGCATAGTAGTCAGGCCATACGATTTGTTGGTTTTGGCGTACTCGTCGTTGCCGACACGAATCAGTGTTGTTTCCAACAAACGTACAACGGTTGCCAGTACTTTTTCGCGCGGCATTCCCGGCAGCGTCAGATGCTTATCGGTTTGTTCGCGAATCAGCGGCAGCGCATCGCCAAAGGCCAGCATGCGAGCAAATTTTGTTTCGTCGCGCACTTCTCGCCAGCGGGGATGGTAGCGATATTGTTTGCGTCCCTTAGCGTCACGACCAGTTGCTTGAATATGGCCATTCGCATTTGGGCAGATCCATACATCGGTATAAGCAGGCGGAATGCCCAAGGACTTGATACGATCCAGTATTTTGGGATCGGTAATTTCCTTGCCTTTAGGGTCGAAATAGCGGAAGTCGTCATCCACCCGTTCACGACGAATACCCGGCTTGGTGTCGTTGACGTAACGTAGTCCGGCTTCTTTCGCCGATTCGATTGGATCACTCATGATCGCGGGGTCTTGTGTTGTTTGCTGGAGCTGTGTCATGGGAGGCGTTCCAAGCAAACGGAATGCCACGGTCGAAAACTTGCTAGAGTGCGTCTTCGTCTTTTTTTACTCCAACATTCATATGTTCATGAAAGGTTTGCGCATGTCAGCCTCTGGTCCACCGCCTTCGGTGTCTGTGCTTATGCCGGTCTTCAACGGTGCTCACTTTGTTCGCCGCGCACTTGATAGCCTGCTTGCTCAAATGTTCCTTGATTGGGAGCTGTTGATTGTTGATGACGGCTCTTCCGATGCGACAGGCAGCGTTATCGCGCCCTATGTGGACGATCCGCGCATTCGTGTCCAGCGCTTTGAGCAGAATCGTGGTTTGGGCGCCGCGCTCAACGCCGGGCTGGATCTAGCGCAAGCATCGCTGATCGCCTATTTGCCGGCGGACGATGTGCTGTACGCCAATCATTTACAGTCGCTCAAAACGGCGTTGGACACGGACGAAGCTGCGGTGCTAGCTTTTGCGGGCGCGCGACATCATTATAATCGCTGGGCAGATGGGCAGATCGAAGGCTATCCTTTGCAGCTGGTGCAGGTGATGCATCGGCGCACAAACAACCGGTGGATGGAGCGCGATGAGCTGGTGACCGATGACCTTGAGCGTATGTTCTGGAAAAAGCTTCGGCTTCACGGATCGTTCGTTGGCACCCGCACGGCGACCTGTGAGTGGGTTTCGCATCCGATGCAGCGGCATAAGGTGATTCAAGAAGCGGACGGCGGAGGCATTAATCCGTACCGGGTGCGCTACAACGTCCAGCAGCCGCTGCGCTTTCATTCGTCGGTCGGTAACTTCATCGACGAGGAAAGCCGCTATCGTGCCGTGCGTGAACGGCCCGACACGCCACTGGCCGCCGACGGTCTCAAAATTTTATTAGTGGGCGAGCTGGCGTACAACGCAGATCGCGTGCTGGCGTTGGAAGAGCGTGGCCATAAGTTGTACGGCTTATGGACTTCGACGCCTGCCTGGTTCAATGCGGTCGGGCCGTTGCCGTTTGGCCATGTCGAGGAAGTGCCGCGCGACGGTTGGCGCGACGCGGTGCAGCGCATCAAGCCGGATGTGATGTATGGCCTGCTGAACTGGCAGACCGTGCCCTTTGTTCACGAAGTATTAATGGATAATCCGGGAATTCCGTTTGTGTGGCATTTCAAGGAAGGTCCGTTTATTTGTCTTGAAAAAGGCACATGGCCACAGCTGCTTGATCTGTATGAGCGTGCAGACGGACAGATTTATTCCAGTCCTGAAATGCGAGACTGGTTCGAGACTACTGCTCCCGGCCTCACGCGTCAAGCTCCAGTAATGGTGCTGGATGGTGACTTGCCGAAACGTGATTGGTTTAACGCGCCCCGCTCACGCCGTTTATCGGAAAGCGACGGCCAAATCCATACGGTTGTGCCCGGTCGTCCAATCGGCCTGCATCCGCATCTTGTAGGTGAGCTGGCGCAGCAGGGCATTCATTTGCATTTTTATGGTGATTTCACCCAGGGCTTGTGGCGCACATGGATTCCCAAAGTTCAGGCGGTTGCTGAGGGCTACCTGCATTTA
>JASKZZ010000404.1 GCA_030147335.1 Herpetosiphonaceae bacterium
GTAATTTCATGGCCAACAACATCGAGCGAGACGAGCGGCGTAAACTGCGAGCCATCGCCGTCGCCATACGTCATGCTGCTGCCGTTCCAGAACGCGTTGTTGTAGTTACGGCCGTAGTGTACGCGGCTGAGCACTTTGAAGTTATTGTTGTCGATACCGAGTCGCCCGTGTTTGGTGTAGTAATAATCCCACGTCTGCGCGGCACCGAAATGTGCGTCAATAGCTGCGCTTTGGCGATTATTATTTGTACCGTCACCCCAAATATTATCAGCGTCGGTAAAGGTCGTGCCGCTTCCCGTAGTTCGGTTTTTCATGTCAGTCGTGTACATGCCGCCACGAGTGGTGTCACGCAGATAATATGAGCCGCTCACAAGGTCTGTTCCAACGCCTACGTTGCCGCTATACAGGCTGTTGCCTGAACCAGTGGCATGGATGTTGTCCATGTTGTTGTAGGAGAATACAACAGTGCCGGTATTGGCATCAATGAAATACTCGTAGCGACCCGTCGCGTTGGTTCCGTCCTCAACCAGCAATTCAACTTGATACGTTAGCACTGTACCAGCGGCGCTATAGTCGTTCGGCAGCACAACTAGCTTGGCCTCGGGTTTGTTCGCGAATTCGCCCTTGTAGCCCAGAGCTTCCACAGCAGCTTTTTCGGCTTGTGCAGCATTAATGCTCGGTTTGGTGCTGATATCGGAAGGAAAGGTATGGCCCGATACGTCACGCACGCTGCTTGCAGTAACATGGGTAATTAGCTGTCCACCAAAGACAGGAACGCCATCCTTGACCTGATTGAGACGCACATGGGTCAGGCCGAGGTCGTCTTCATCGGCACTTCGTAGTGATAATTCCGCCTGAGCATTGCGCAAGCTATATGCAGCGCCGTTGGCTTTAAGGTGCCCAAGCGCACGACCTAGCGCGGCTTCAACCCATACAGGACGCCCTGCGCCTTCACCTTCATTATAACTACGGGTGATTTTACCTTCGGGCTTGCCTTGTGCGCCAACAACCTGGCTTCCGAGGATCAAGACAATGAGCGTGGCAACCATCATTGCCTTCTGTACGTTCCGTCGCATCGTTCCAACTCCTAATCGATTGAGGATTGGACCGCTGCTGAGTTGCAGCGTCCGACCGTGAGTTGTTCTTCCAGTATGGTGTTTCGCCAACACCGCTCCGACGACGGGCTACGCCTACTGAACAGGCGTGTGAGGAAAATAAGGAACAGCAAAGCTACCTCTGCATTGTGCAGAGAACTAAACAGGATGTTTTGATACCAACGATGAGCAAAAATTAGTATTCAGGCTGATAAATACCGTGGGGTTAGAAGATGGCCGTTGGGATGGTACCTCCGACATGACCAACTGTTGCCGCTGAGAGGATGTGTACTTGTGGGCGCGAAGTATAAACAGAAGGTAAAAAATTGTCAAGGGTAATTGGTGATATAGAAGAATATCAAAATATGTTGCCTGCTTTGCTACATCAAAGTAGCTCTTTTTGCGTTTAACCTACATTGCTAGCTATGCTGGTCTTGACAGCAAACAATAACGCTGATATAAAAGTATTACCAAACGTTTGGTAGGTTTATGACAAAACAACGGTTAACAGATAATACTGAAAAGCGAGAACGAGTGCTGGATGCAGCGGAGCGGCTTTTTGCCCAAAAAGGCTATGCCTCAGTCACGCTACGAGACATCGGAGCTGAGATCGGGATTCGCCACGCCTCGTTGTATCATCATGTTCCTGGCGGCAAAGAGCAATTATTTATTGAAGTGACCGAACGTACATTACAGCGGCACCGCAATGGATTGACACAGGCGATAGCTCAAGCCGAGCTAAACATTCGCATGCAGCTACGCAATGTCGCCGACTGGCTCTTGTCGCAGCCGCCTATGGACTTGATTCGCATGACGTACTCGGATATGCCTGTAATCGATCAATCCCATGCGCAACGTCTTTCGCTCATGGCCTATGACGCGCTCCTTTCTCCGATTGAACAGGTGCTTGAACAGGCACGGCAGCGTGGCGAAATTCAACATGAAAACATGGGGCTGATTGCCGGAGGATTAGTTGGGGTGATCGAAAGTATGTACAGCGTACCGGAACACGTTGTTCAGCAAGGGGTACGAATTCGTCAGCAAATGGCTTACGATCTGATCGACGTGTTTTTAGATGGTTTGCGAAGCAAAAAGAAGAAAACATAAGCCGTATCAATTTTTTTTGTGTTACTAGCCTACCAATCGTTTGGTAGTGAAATACAATCAACTGCTTAAGGAGAAGCATATTGTGGATAAGAAGATGCGAGTGATTGGCTTTCGCCGTTATGGAGCAGCGGAGGTACTGGAAGAATTAGTTGTACCTCAGCCGACTATTAACGCTGACTCAGTCATGATCCGTGTTGCAGCTGCTGGTGTGAATCCAGCGGATTGGCGCTTTCGCAACGGACAGTTGCGCTTTGCCTTGCGATTGAAGCTCCCATTCGTGCCGGGCGCGGACGTTGCCGGTGTTGTGGAACAAGTCGGCGCCGCAGTTACACAGTTTCGTCCCGGTGATGCTGTCTATGCCATGCTGCCCACAGCTAATGGTGGTGGCTATGCCGAATATGTGCTTGCCAATGAGAAAATCGTTGCACACATGCCAGCAAACATTACATTTGCCGAAGCTGCCGGTGTTCCACTAGCTGCACTCACCGCACTACAAGCACTGCGT
>JASKZZ010000406.1 GCA_030147335.1 Herpetosiphonaceae bacterium
TCAGGGCCCGCGCAATTTGGTACGGTTGGGCGTGCCGGTCAGCAGTCCGCTTGGTTAACACATGCCAGACTGAGACGAGCAGCTTGCGTCCAATTGCCACCACGGCTTTGCTCCGCCCGATCCGTGGTTGTAATCGCGCCAACTCAGCCCGCCAGTGTGGATGCACTCGACTTGCCGTTTGTGCGGCTTCCACCATGATGTGGCGGAGGTCGCGCCGGCCAGCTTTGGTAATGCGTCCGGTTCGCCGCGTTTGCCCACTATCATGGACACGCGTTCCTAAACCAGCATATCCGACGAGTTGACGCGCCGTCGGAAAGCGCTACACGCCTACACCGAAACCCGCTGGGTACTCGATGGATGTTCGCACGCAAGCGCTCAAAATGTATGTCGATGGCCTCAATTTCCGCCGCATTGCGCGGCTCCTGGGCGTGCATCATCAGACGGTGATCAACTGGGTGAATGCTGCTGCAGAACGAGTGCCGGAGGCGATCCCAGCCCCAGCTACCGCTGAGACGGTGGAATTGGACGAGCTGTACACGTTGATAGCACAGAAAAAAAGCGCGTCTACGTCGTAACGGCCCTTGACCGCGCCACCCACACAATTGTCGGCTGGGCGGTGGTGGAGGTGCGTGACGAACCAACACTCCAAGCGGTGGTGGACCAAGCACCGCAAGCCCAGGCCTACTACAGTGATGGATTCGTCGCGTACCGTGACCTCGTGTATGGGCCAGCAACGTACACTGCGATGACCAATAAAAGCCAAACCTACACGGTTGAGGGGGGCAATGCGGATTTGCGCCATTATCTCGCCCGCTTGGCGCGAAAAACCCGTTGTTTCTCGCGCTGTATCCACGCCTTGCGGCGCGCCATCAAACTCTTGGTCTGGGCGTACAATCAACGCCAGCTCTGGAACCAGCAGTATCCCAAGTATCCGAAACACGTCATTGATTTTGTATCTCCATTACTTTAGCCACTCCCGAATACTTATCGCCGGGAGCAAATCTAACCTCTGCTTCCGATAGTGGTTTTTGTTTCCGCATACGTAGATTGGAACAGTTCTCCATGCACGCGCTTCATTCTAGATTTTCGTACCATTCACATCGTCGGCTGGCACTGTATGTTGCACTCCTAGTGCTGCTCCTGGGAGGCTCGCTGATTGTGCGCCAAGTTGCGCTGGCAAATGGACAATGGACCGATATTGCGGCCGATATATACAACATGTCTAGCGGTAAACTGTATTGGGGCGACTACGACAATGACGGCGAGCTTAACCTGCTTTCAACCGGTCTTGACCCTCGGTATCCCGCATCAACACGATTGTACAAAAACACAAACGGGACATTCAGCGATAGCGGCATGAGCTTGCCTCGTGTTGAATATGGTGCGGCGGCGTGGGGCGATTACGACAACGACGGCGATCTTGACCTTGTATTGACCGGGCAAACTGCTTCCTATCCAACACAGCAGTTGATCACCCGCGTGCTGCGGAACGACAATGGCGCATTTATGTCAATTCAAATCAACTCATCGTTACTCCGTCCGACCTCAAATAGCTGCTCCATCTAAGCCCTCTCACAATCACCTTCGACACAGTATCGTGTGCAGTGCTGTCGTACCACCCTAAGCCGTTCTATATCACCTTAAAATCAGAACATTTATTCTAAAACTCGGCTACACTTCGGATATAAAACAAATAATGGTTAAAAACACCTTCGATACAGAATACCGCGGGTCACCGTGTAGCCGTACTGCGTTGAAGGATTAGTCTTGCTTTTTGATGAGATGGAGAAGAAATATGACCGATCAAGTTATCGCCGCCCTTATCACTGGAGGCGCAGGCGTTCTTGCGGCCTTAATTGGGCTTGTTCGCTGGCGGATACGAACACAGGAACAGGGCGGCTGGATTGTAGGCGCTGCCACCACGCCCCCGATTTTTGAATCTGCCCGCTTTTTTTCAACCTGTACCACATTAGAGGACAAGAAGAAAGCAATTCAACAGATCGAAGTCGGCCTTAGCCATGGGACTGTTAGGTTGACGAATATGCAGATGGAGCAGTGCGCCGGTAGTGATTATGAATTAGATCGTATTGGGCTTTACCTGTTTGAGGAATATACAGCACAGCCCAACCCTGTTTCTCGGCTTCTCCACGTCCAGCACGAATTTGATCTCATAAGCGCAGCGACCACTGCTCGCAGTCCGCTGCCATTATTTTATGCGCTTCGCTCGCTGCTCAAAATGCTTAACCAACATGACGCACTGCGGCCCTTGGTACGCGAACAGATCGAGCTATTAAACGCCATCAAGCATCGACTGAGTCATCGTCTCCATGACTCACATAGTGTTGACATACCACGAGTGATTGATAAGCTCATTGCGCTGCTATAGAACCAAAACCAGCTACGATGTGCATCATCTCGTCCTGCTAGCTTGTCGGTTTTTCAGGTTCGGGCAAGGATGTGTAAAAGTCATTTGCAAACCGGTGAAGATAATCTTCCAACAACATGTAAACGCGCTGAAAATCGGCTGATGCTACCACTAATCCAGCATGGTGACGTTTGTTGAGCCGCCATACAACTTCGCTGTCGCTATAAGCTGACATGTCAGGATAATCTTGACGAGCAAGCGAGATAATCACTCCAGCATACTCGTGTTTTGTCGGCGGGAGGCTGTACGGCTGCGACCCAACCTCGATCTTGGCCCATTCGCGCCACAAGTTAACGCCAGTTGCGGCTTCAACTAGCTCTGCGATATTTGCGCCGCCAACACGCGCCGAGGTTTCCAAAAAATAAAACTTTCCATCGTTGCCCTTAATAAATTCAGTATGCGCAACTCCACGTTGAAGGCCAAGTGCCTTGAGCAAACGACGATTAACTTCCTTGAGCGCCTGATCGTCAGCTTCACCACGCGGCAATGTTCGGCTGCTAAAAATCCCACCGCCTTGCACCACGTCCAACAGCGGCACAGCATAACGCTGTGCTTCTGCAAACACGACATCGTTATCGACAACAATCGAGTCAACATGATAAACCGGTCCGGAAATATACTGCTCCACAAGATAAAACGACTGCCGATCACCTAGCTGATCGATCGCGCTCCACATCTCATGTTGAGCATGTATAATTTTGATCCCAACCGCTGATGCCTCAGAACGCGGCTTAAGCACCCAGGGCGCTGGCACATGTTCCATCCACTCGCGCAGTGTTTCATGATGCAGTACCGGCACAAAATCGGGTACCAAAAATCCTTCTTCACGTGCCTTAAACCGCATGGCTAGTTTATCGCGAAAATAGCGCGCCACTGTGTCACCGATACCAGGTACACGTAAATGTTCCCGCAGCGCCGCTGCCATCTCCACGTCAAAATCGTCAAGCGCCGCGATTCGGTCGATGCGCTCGGTTCGTGCAAGATAGCTCACGCCTGTAATCAACTCGTGACGATTGTACATATCCGCAAGAAAAAATATTTCGTCAATCGCCTCACGTGGCCATTCAGCGTCGCGTAGATCAGGCTGAGTTAGCAGCAACACACGACAGCCCTGCTGCTTGCATTCGCGGATAAAGTCATGGCCTTTTTCGTAGCTGGCGAGACACAAGATTGTCGTCGGGCGCGATCCAACCATATACATGTTCTCCGTTCTGTGCGGCATTCCGCTTGATACAAAAGGCTTGCGTATCGCCAAACTTATCGGTACGATTATTTTTGACCCATGCTATATTCAAGTGCTAGTATCCGTATAAAATAAAAATGGCGCAAGCGATACGAACAGCTGACGGAGCGCAAGCCGGACAAGGAATCGGCATCCATGACATGGCGTAACTATATAGATACACATCCTCAACACACTGTTACCGGTACGCTCTTGCAATTCGATGCGCTATGGAGCCCGCAGTTGTCCAATCACCGTGATATTCTAGTATGGCTGCCACCGGATTATACGACGTCGACCAACCGATACCCGGTAATTTATGTACACGATGGACAGAACATTTTTGACCGGCATACAAGTTTTGTTGGTGAGTGGCACGTCGATGAAACGATGCAAATGCTAAGTGGGCAAGGCTTTCCTGCAATCATCGTCGGCATTCCCAACATGGGCGCGCAGCGAGTGCTGGAATATAGTCCATTTACCGATCCGCGTTTTGGCAAGGGACAGGGAGATCGCTATCTTGCGTTTGTAGCGGAAACCGTTAAGCCACTGATCGACACCCATTTTAGGACCATGCCTGAACGAGAACACACTGCAATTCTTGGCTCGTCGATGGGTGGACTCATTAGCTTGTATGGCTTCTTCAAGCGTGGCGACGTTTTTGGCGCCGTCGGTTGCCTGAGTCCGTCGCTCTGGTTTGCCAGACGTGCAATCTTCGCCTATATTTCGGCAGCCGCATTCCAATCAGGCATCATCTACCTTGATATAGGTGGGCAAGAAGGTCCGGCAAGTACAGGTCAGGCTGACAATCAACCCAATCTCATGCTGCGTGTGGCACGCGACATGAAGCTTCTATTAGGCGTAAGGGCTATCATCAGCAAATCGATCTGTTGTACGTCGAGGCTCCCGAAGCCGGTCATAATGAGGCGGCATGGGCCGAGCGAATGCCGGACGCTTTACGCTTTTTAATTCGTCGAATTACACATCGCTCTGCTGATTTAACCACAAGCTTAGGGCATGACA
>JASKZZ010000448.1 GCA_030147335.1 Herpetosiphonaceae bacterium
ACGTCGCCGAAGCTAACCAGCATGCCATTCTCACCATCGTCGATAACGTCCGGCACGCCGCCGGCTCGCGCCCCAATCACTGGTACGTCATACATCCAGGCTTCAAGAAACACGATCCCGAACGAGTCGGTGCGCGACGGCATGACCAGCAGATCAGCAGCATCCAGCGCGTCGAGCTTGGTTTGATGCAGCGCAGCACGCAGCAGCAAAATCCGCTGTTTGTCGCTTGGGGGGAGCGCGGCGAAATGTTGCTCGAAGTGCGCCAGTGTATTGGCCGAGATCAGCACCAGCGTCGCATTCGACCCACTCCGCCACAGGCCTTGCATTGCCTCAATCGTATGCATCGTACCTTTATCGTAGGCCGCCGCGCCAATAGCCAATACAATCGGCCCCGTGAGCTTGTGTTGATCACGAAAACGGTCTCCGTTCCCGCCTTGCAGTGTTTCCGGTCGAACCCAACCACCGATCAGTCGCAGCTTGGTTTCCGGCACACCTGCTCCCCGCAGAAAATCACGCTCCAAACACGTTTGCACGCCAACTAACGTCGATTGTCGTAATATTTCGATCTGATGTCGCTGCGAGTAATAGCGCACAATCTGACGATTTCCTGGCTCTCCCAGATGGACAAACGGTGTACACAGATGTGGGATTTTGCGGCGCTGGGCAAATCGTAGTGCCGGCAAGATGGTGAAGTCGAGCGTGATATTGGTTGTATGCACCAGATCGTAGTGGTCATTCGTGGTAGCGAAATACTGCTGAAGGCTTGGTAGACGCGGTGTGATCAAGGCCATCCGGTTGAGCAGTGACGTTGTGCCGGGAAATCGACCTAGCTCGACCATCAGCCGCCGAATAATCGGGTACACGATCGGTGGTCCTGGAACGCGTTTCACCGCGAAGCGCTTAATCCGCACGCCAGCATGTGTTGTTTCCGGCTCGGGGATAGTTTTGCGGCCCGATGCCCAGAAGTGATCGAGGTCCCACGCATCTGTTGTGAGGACTGTGACATCATGGCCGTCACGCGCAAACTGCTCACTTAGCTCCTGAAAGTAGCCTTCCGAGCCGCCGACATACGGGTAGTAACGCTGGATAACATGCAAAATACGCATATCGTGCATGATACGGGCAATAATGCGAAAAGCAAGCGTCCTTCGCATTGCTATGGGCGTAACAGCCTATCGTGAAAGCCGTCGTTCCCATTGCCAACTACGATATTGGTCGGTACAATACCGCTACCCTACGTTGGACGCGGGTGAGAGCAATGTTTTGAGTCTACATTGGTTTTGAAGGGGAGCTAAGACGCGGAGGGGAATGTGGTTCGCCCACTGCACCCAATGGCTGGCACCCACCTACCTCATTGGTAGGCTTCAAAACAGTCTCATCCGCATCCTGGTGGGGTTTTTGATTCATTTCGGGCCGCATTACGTATTCCTTCCACGGCAAACTTATGCTTTACCTGTATCACGGCAGCGATGAGCTGGAACGTACCGAGGCGATCCGCGCCGCAAAATCAGCTATTCCTGCTGATGTCGCGGATCTCAACATCACGATCTTGGAAGGCCGAAAACTTAAAGTTGATGCCCTGGCCTCGGCATGTGAAGCGTTTCCATTTTTATCCGACCGGCGACTGGTTATTGTGGAAGACGCGCTCAAGGGCATCAAGTCGAGCGATGTTCGCGATGCTCTAAAAGCGTATCTGCCGCGCGTGCCTGAGACTACCGACCTGTTCTTTGTCGAGCGAGAAGATATTGACAAGCGTTCGGCGCTGTACACATATCTCAAAAAGGCTGCGACGGTTCGTGAGTTTGCGCCAAAGCAGGATGCCGAACTACAGCGTTGGCTGGGCGAGCGTGCAAAACAGCTTGACGTAAAGCTAACGCCGCAAGCAGGCGCATTGCTGGTCGAGTTTGTGGGCAACGATAGTCGCGGCCTGCTCAATGATCTAAAAAAACTTGCGGCCTATGTCGGTATTGGTGGCACAATTGATCCCGAGGTAGTACGGCTACTGGTGCAGGATAGCGGCGAAAGCTCGGTGTTTGCCTTTGTGGACGCGCTGGCGGCACAGCAGCTCGGCAAAGCAATTGCGCTGCTTCACAGCCTGCTCGACGATGGCGAGCCGCCGCTGAAGTTGTTGTTCATGATTGGGCGGCAGGTACGGCTGCTGTTACAAGTCAAGCCGCTTGCCGAACAGCGGATGCGTCCAGATGCGATTGCCGCCGAGGTTAAGCAAGCGCCGTTTGTTGTTCGGAAAGCGGTCGAGCAATCAACCCGATTTTCAGCTGCCGTGCTGCTTCAACTGCACGACCGAATGCTTGAGCTGGACCATTGGTCAAAGACGGGGCGGATCGATGGCGAGACTGCGTTGGAGCTGTTGGTGGCGGAAACATGCAGCGCGTCTCTACAGCGACCTCGACGCTAAACCTTGCTGCTTAAAACAAAACGTCCGCGTCATTGCGAGAAATAACTCGGGGACGCGGACGTTCTTTAGTTGCTACTGCACTGTTAGGCGGCAGCGTTTGCCTTGTTGAACTTAGCCATCAGGCGGCTCTTGCGGCGCGCGGCGTTGTTCTTGTGAATGACGCCCTTCGAGGCGGCCTTGTCAAGCTCTGAGCAGGCCTGACGCAGTGCTTCAACAGTCATCTCGGTCTCGCTGCCGATCGTCTGCTCGGCCTTTTTGATAAATGTCTTAACTCGCGAACGAACCTTCAAATTTCGCAGTCGCTTGCGCTCGTCGGCGCGAACGTGCTTTTGTGCGGACTTGGTATTAGCCAACTGAATGCCTCCAACCGTAAATATCGTTATAATGGCGTCTGTCGCCGCTAACAGATGATTATAGCAAAACTGATAAGGACCCGCAACCACATGTCGCAAGCTTCGCCACTTCCAAGTCAATCTGCTCCCTGGCGCTTTGTGCTTAACACCGGCATTGTGATGTTGGGCACAGTTCTGAGCCGCGTGCTAGGCTTGGTGCGCGATACAATATTGGCGCGACAGTTCGGTACCGGTGATGAAATGAGCGTATTTAGCGCAGTATTTACCATCCCCGACCTCCTGTATCTGATGATCATTGGTGGAGCGCTTGGATCGGCGCTGATCCCTGTTTTTAGCCGCTTAATCGAGGAAGGACGTGACGACCGAGCCTGGGAGTTGGCCAACACGGTTCTTACAATGTCCTTTCTTGCATTCTTGGTGACGGCGATTACCATCGCGATCTTTGCGCGTCCACTGCTGGCGTTTACCGTTGCGCGTGGATATGCCGACAATACCGAACTGCTCGATCTTGCCGTGCGCTTGCTGCGATTAATGCTGATTCAGCCATTACTGCTTGGTCTTGGTGGCCTGATGATGGCGCTGCTCCAATCATTTGAGCGCTTCGCCCTGCCGATTATTGCCTCAAATGTGTACAACGTGTCGATCATTGTGGCGGCATGGATATTCGTGTCAACGCTTGGTTTGGCTGCGGTCGCATATGGAGTTGTGGTCCGCGCATTGTTGTATTTGCTGTTCCAAATTCCGTCCGTGGTACGAGCGGG
>JASKZZ010000495.1 GCA_030147335.1 Herpetosiphonaceae bacterium
GCGCTTGCGAAGGCCTTGACGGGCATGGCACTGCTCGGCTTAGTCGCACGGACCACTGCTCGTGTACCACGACGTTCCCATAAAAAACCATTGAAGAAATGGTCCGAGAAGGGCTTGACAATGCTACCAGAGTCTTGTTCGCCGTGTCATCGCCTTTAGCTGCCAAGTAGGGTGTTCAGTTTGCTCAGTACTTCCACTACCGTTTGCTCTGGCAGCGTATCAATCCGTTCAGCCTGCCGCGCACGCCAATCCAAACTCTTGACTTGGTCCGATAAAATCACGCCCGTAACCTTAACACCCACTGGAATAGCAACTTCAAATGGATAGCCTTTGTGTTGATTCGTAATGGGACACACAATGGCTAAGCCGACCTTGCCGTTATAGGCTGCTGGCGACAGAACGAGTGCTGGTCGGCGGCCAGCTTGCTCGTGACCAGCTTGGGGATTGAACATAATCCAGATGGCATCACCACGATCAGGGACATATGGCATAGGATTACCATGCTTCCTGACCAACAGCCGCACCCGTATCAATTTCCTGATGGAGATTGCTTTCGGTAATGCCGTTGAGCAATTCGTCGAGCGTAAAGGATGGGATGGCAACAGGAACGACGGCAAGCTGGCCATTGATGAGGGCGAGGTCAACCTCAGAATCATGGTCAAGGTGCAATTCGACGGCGAACGATTTTGGAATACGCACGGCTAAACTGTTGCCCCAGCGTTGAACACGTGTCCGCATATCAACCTCCTGATGTATCTACTATAAAGATACACCAAGTAAAAATATTTGGCAAGGCATCGAGGAGGGAAAACACGGCGAACGGCCAAATTCAGCGGCACGCAATGAGGGCAGCACGTCCTCAGCTACGCGAAAAAAGCATACATTACCGCCAATTTTCGCCACGTTCACACGTGTCCGCTGCAATGCCATGTTGTGCCGAATTTCTAATTCGTCAACCACTTCTGTTTCGCTACGAGCAATCTACATTGTTACCCTGCATGAATGAATCTCCACCTCAGTGTTTGGTAGGCTCTTCCGAATGTATGCTTGCTTCTCAAGGGTAAAGTGTCCATCAAGAAACAGATACTTAAGGAAACTCAGTTGTTCTATTCCATCAACGTTTCCCATAAACATGTACCATCCAAAACTGACACGTTCAAGCTGAGGCATGGCAGCTAATAGGTCGCTAGGAAATGTATTAACCGTGTGCATATACGTCAGATCAAGCTCTCGCAGCTGCTGCAAGTTCGTGAATATGCGTGGTAGTGCAGGAAAGCGATTGCCTCTCAACACCAGGATTTGTAGCGATGGTAGGTGGCTAATGATTTCAGGGAATACTGCAAACTTATTGTTTGCGATGTTCAAGTACTTCAAGTTATGCAGTTTGGCCAGTGTGGTGGGCAAAGCTGTTAGTACGTTGCTACTTATATCCAATGCACGTAACGCGTGTAACTCACCGATCTCGTGTGGGAGCGTTGTCAACTTATTGCGATTTGCAACGAGATAGCGCAAGTTCTGGAACGTGGCGATCTCGGCTGGTAATGCGTGTAAACCGCGCTCCTGAAGTAACAACCGTTCGACAGATGCCGCGTGGCGAAGGGCTATGGAGAGAGAACGATATTCTCCACCACTCGGATGCTCTTCTGCACTCATGAATCTTGGTATCCTCTATAGTCGTGAGGGAGTGTAAATTGAACGGTACGATACCATGAAGTTTCACTTTCGGCACCATTTACCACAGAACAAGACTGCCATTCTAAAGCACAACGGCCAAGGTCAGGCGCGCCCCACGACCACAGCACCGCCCGTGCTACGCGCACCAGACAAAAATACACACGAATTTTCGCCACGTTCTCAGGCGTCGCTTGCAGCGCCGTGTTGTGCGGCATCACGGCGGCATAAGACCAACTTGTACAAATAGCAGGCTCAGTTGTTCAGTTCCTTGAACGACAGGTTGGAGTTTGTAGCAGTATTTGCGCTGCCTCCGTCACTACTGCTTAGAAGAGTAAAGCGCTAATGCAAGGGCCAGTCCAGCCCCGACGCCCGCGATAATGAGGCCCCGTATCCTGTATTCGACGACGATTCCAAACAGTCCAATCAGGTAGCCACTTATCCACAATGCAGGGCCAGGACCCTTAACATAGTCCGACGCTCGCCAGATTGGAGCCGATGTCCAGAACCCGATCCCGTCCTTACGAAAGAGCAGCCATCCGCATGAGAAAAGTCCAAAACCCAGAAACATTAACGTAGAACCCATAGCAACTCCACGATCAATATGTAAGTATAACGAATGGGCGTGGTGTTAAGGTATGGCCTTGCTCTCCGTTTCAACACAAGAACAATAACAGGTGGAACCACACGCATATGCTACGAGGATGTCGTATATCGTTGGCCGTACAAGTGACGCATCGAAGGAAAACCACGGCCTGGTACTCTCTTTTCAAACAAGCCTATTTCCTGCTTCAATCAAAACATATCGCAACTTCGGGTTGAAGAAAGGGGCTGTACATATAGGCGGTAATGTTGAGCCACCGAACGGCCAAGCTCACCTGCGCCCAATGACCATTGCAACGCGCCATACTACCCGGTACAAATAGTTGTAATCACGAGAATTCGCCACGTTCACCGGCGTCAGGTGCAGCGTCTTGTTGGCCTGCTCCACAAAGTACGACTATTTTGTTTGATTCACTCCGTCCACTGATTGCGTTGGTAGCACGGGTAGGTCACGCTTTGTATGCAACTCCTCGGCTTTCTCTTGATAGAATGCAATAATTTCAGCAGGTGTTTTGCCCTGCAATTCGTCCGCATGTTGGTTACGGATATGTCGTGTCATATCAACTGCTTTAATGGTCGTCTGGTCCATAGGAAGTTACCTCGCGTGGCGAATGAATATACATTGGCTTATAGCCACGTTCCAAATTGACAGCATTGAACAACCGAATTTTGTCAAAATGGACGATGTGCTTGAAGTTCCAACTGACAACGATGTCAACCTCAGCAACGGTGGCCAGCGCAATATGCAATCCATCCGTATAAAACTTGGGCGTCAAAATACCGCGTACCTGATAGGCTGCAGCCAACTCAATCGCCGGTTCCGTAACGGAAAGAATATCCGCTCCCAAGGTGACCAATTCTTCATACACGGCTTGAACAGGCTCAGGTGCAGCGTGTAATTCCGCTGCAACAATGGTTGAAAGTACGGGATGAAGGGTCTTGGAACGAAAATCCGCGACAAGGCCATGTGACCACAGAGCAAACTCTGGATCGAAACAGCCACCAAGCACTGATGTATCGAGATAAACGCGTTGTACTTTCATAGCCTGTATGATACACCAAGAACCAACGGAATATGCTGAAGTAGCAGCGCTTCATTTTGCTAGAACGTATGACTTGATAAAAGCAGGCCAACGGCTAATCTCAGGCGCGCCCAATGACCAGAGCACCGTGCTTTGCTACGCGAGAGTAACGGGAAATAGACACGAAAAAAAGCCACGTTCACAGGCGTCGCTTGCAGCGCCGTGTTGGCCGGCCCTATTGCTTGCACAGTGCCTATGTGTTGTTTCGAGCGGTTTTGAGCCGTGTTAGCGCAAGCCTCCCGTATTCTTGGATATATGGATCATGACTATGGGTGAGTTCTTGGAAGATGACGTGGGCATGTGGATAGACTGGACCACCACTACATACTAGACGGTAGAGCAGATAGGCCATCTGTTTACGGGTCATTTCATCTTGTGCTCTCTGGAGTCGTTCAAGAATAATGTTCCACGCTGGCCCTGCTGGTGGACCAATGCAGCTAAGTGCATGAAGAATCGCATCGGCCCATTCGTAGCGTTCGTCATTAAGGAGTTGCAGTAGTACAGGGACAGCAGGGCGTGCCACTGCGCGAAACTTGCTCAGCGCACTAATAGCAGCAAGTCCAGGACCTTGAACATCAGGATTTTGGGCTGCTTCGATCAGGACCGGTATGGCTGCAGGATCACCAATAACTCCGAGTGCCCCCGCAGCAGCACCGTGTGCATAATCTGATCCTGGGAGTGGATGCAACACGACCTGGATTAATGCGGAGACGGCAGGCGCGGCTGCCGGTCCAATCGCCCCCAACACCTTGGCGGACTCTGCTTGGAGTTGGGGATTATTTAGCAACCTAATAAGCAATGGAACTGCTGGAACGGCATCGGGACCAATTGCGCGAAGTGCTCCAAGTGCGCGCCATAGATCCGGAGGGTCATCCTGTTCAATAATGTCAAGCAGATGTGGAATGAATGGAGTAAATCGTCCCGTACCTTCATGTTTCATACACGTATAGTATCATAAAGGACCATGAGTGATTGGTAAAGGCCGGCCAACGGTCAAGCTGAGACGCGCGCAACGAGGCTAGCATCGCGCCTGCTACGCGACAGAAGCATGAAATGAAAATGAATTTTCGCCACGTCCACACGCGTCGTACTCCAGCGCCGTGTTCGGTGGCACACCGACCGCAGCACACGTATTGGTGTTCGTGTGCCTGGCGATGGGAGACTCTGTTACTCTTACGCTGCTTTATTGATCGTTGTCTTCGCAATATTCATGAGAAGTCGCAGCGCTTCGTTGACGGCTTCATCGCTTGGGAAGGCGGCAGCCACATCTGGCGCTAAGACGACAATATTGCTCCCTTCTTGATACCGCTCCGCATACTTCCCACGCACACCGCCCTTGAGCGTTACTCGATCATATTCTGGACGGAGCTCATCATCCAGTTCGCTGTTATTGTTCTTCTTCATAGACTTCTCGCTCGCTTCGGGTTGTTTCCCGCGCACTAATAATCCGAATACGATCACCGCGATCCGTATGAGCCACAATCAGGAGCCGACCGCCGGTTGATCTCCCAATCGTAATGAAGCGCTCTTCGTCGTTAGAGTGATCAGGATCATCAAACGTCATGGACAAAGGATCGCGAAATACCGTCGCCGCTTCGCGGAACGATACCTTATGCTTGGTGACGTTCGAGGCCGCCTTGTTCGGATCCCATTCAAATTCCATGCGGGTAGTATAGCATCACTTCATTGTCGTCAAGTGGGCCGTACAATACACGAGATAGACTGACGCGCCTCAGGTGGAGGAACGTTCAGGAGTAGGATAAGTATGGCTTTGAGGATAGCCACCGAACGGCCAAGCTAAACCGCCGCGCCGTCGTGGATACGGCACCGTGTACCACACCAAGATACGCGTGAAAATTTGCCACGTTCACCAACGCGACGCTAGGCGCGGTCGGCTTTCAGCGCCGTGTTCGGCGGTACAACGAGCGAAGTGACACGTGTACGCTACGTTTGTTTGCCCTCCGTCATTGGTACTGTTCAATATCTTGGACCGAATAATTAGACAAAGACAGGTGGTCAGTTGCTGTACTCTTTATACCGTTTTACACGAATACTGTAGCTCAGCCCGTGATTGTGGATGATACACGGACCCTAATCCAGTAAACCCAAATTGAGGAACTTGGTTCTCGACGACTTGGGATCGATCAAATTGATACAACTGAGCGGCAACTTCGTCGTGTGTGCCTATGATCGTTACCCATACCTTTAATCCACGACCCTCTATGGGGTGATTCCAATATTGGGCGTGAAACGCCAAGTCCGAGAATTCAATCGTCTTCTGTTCCCAATTGGTTGATAAGCTGACGGTCTCGCGTCTCGAGTTTTGTATGGTGACGCTTGCGCGATAGCCTGCCGTGCATTCAACAGTCCAAGGCACAACACCAACACCCCTGGTACTTCCATCTGTGGATAAGGCACCGCTGCGTGGTGAACGTGGCTGAGGTGATGAACACCCAATGAGCACAAGGACGAGGCTGAGGTAGAGAAATGCACAGACGTATTTCCGGTTGGCCTCCCCCATAGTAGCCTCCTTGCACAGTCTCCACGTTTGCAGCGTGTAGAGTTTAGCCGATTCTAGCCGAACGGCCAAATTCAGCGGCACGCAACGGACCTAGCAATCGCTCAGCCACGCGAGACCAGCATGAACTCAGCGTCAATTTTCGCCACGTTTACACGTGTCCGCTGCAATGCTTTGTTGTGCGCAACATCTTGGTTTAATTAACTGAGCGTTGGTCATAAATCATTAAGCGGCTTTCAAGAACGGCTTGAGGCCGACATTTAGGTCGAGCCCATGTTCAAAGCGGTGCCACAGCGCGAGTTGATAGACCAAGACCGCACCAAGGGCGAAGCGGCGCGTAGCAACCAGCCCTTTGGTTGGGACTTGCCCATGGCCATCGAAGATCCCTTTGAAATGTTCGTTGAAGCTCTCAATCGCCAAGAACCGCAAGCGATGGAAGATACGCCGGACCTCAACCCCCGCATCGGTGTGCGGGTAGCGCCCGTACTGCGTGGTGACCAACATGCGTCCATCTTCGTCGCACAGTTCCCGCAACTCAGGGGTGTTGAAGTGCCGATCACCCAACACGACGCGCGCCTCAACCGGGACGCGACACAGCAACCGGGGCGCAATCACGCTATCCGCCTCGTTCGCTGCCGTCAGTTCTGCAGCCAAGGGAATCCAAACGCCGGCCACGGTCGCTGCCACGTGCAGCTTCCAGCCATAGACCCAGCCATGCCAGCCCGACTTCGTCCAGTGGGCCTCGGTATCAATCGACGAATGCGGCACGACACCCGCTTCACGGTCCTTACGATGCCACACCCCGCCACGCGCACGCAACAGCGTGCTGTCCAAAGCGACTGCTCGCCCGCAGGTTGCCCACGGCTGGATCAGGTCAACCAAGTGGCGGCCCAAACAGCCAATCTGGGCCGGCAAGGACTCCGGCAGTGCGCGGAGCCGCCGTTCCCAGGTACGTCGCGCCGGGAACTTACCCTGCTCAGTCAACAGGTTCCGCAGGCACGCCATTTCCGGCGTGGGCTGCGCCAACACGGAGAGCAGTTCGTGGACGGTATGCAGATGACGAACAATCATGATCACCAGGGCTTTCAGGAACAGGCGATCCGCGTAGACCTTAGGACGACCGCGGCCACGTTTCGGCGATGGGAGTGGCTCCGGCAGTCGATCCACCAGTTGTACCAGCATGACAAGCAGCGACACCTGTCCTATCATAGGGCTGCCTCCAGATGTAGTTGGTGTGGCAACCGCTATAATGTGGGGGTGGCCGCGTCCGGGTCAAGCCCTGGTGCGGCCTTTTGAATTATGACCAGGCCTCATTTAGTTGTGCTGCCGATAAGCGTGTACACCGGTTGGGCCAGTGTCGCAACGGTAGCGAACACATCCACCGCACTTAAGGCCACTGGGTTTAGCGGTACCATCTTTGCGGATACTACATGGGCTGTGCTTATGCTGATCGTTGCAGGCATGATTGGGTCTTTTGTGACATATGTCAGTCGTGGCAATGGTGCATACGCGCTAACTGTTATGTGGGCGCTTGTGGGGATCATGGTTGCAAATGTGATTGATGCGCCAAACGTAGCGGTTGCGACAGCAGCAAGCTGTATGGCAGCTATTATCGCACTGGTTCTACTGCTTGCCCAACAGAAAGCACGCACATCAACTCCTCAGCTGTAACTTGTCTCCAGTGGTAGTCTG
>JASKZZ010000520.1 GCA_030147335.1 Herpetosiphonaceae bacterium
GCCCTCAGGGCTTTCCGCCGTTATCGCGTTTTCAAACTCCGAATATGTCGGCACAAAGCCTTCGGTCAAAATCTTGTCGATGACTTCGGTCACTGTTGCGGTCGATTCAACCCGATAAGTATCTGGAAATAAATATCCTTCAAGGCCCTGACCTTCAGGAATAGACTCCAACAAGGCATAGTTTTCTTTAAACGGCGTAGCATCGCGCGCAACCGTCAAAAAGTCTTCTGTGCTATCGACCAATCCTTGTTCCACCAAGCGCTCAGCTACTTGCTCCATGCGTTCGCCAGGGATAATCTGGAACTCTGTCTCTTCCACCACAGGAGCAGTTTGCAGCGATGCAATAATCTGACCCATAGACATGCTTTGTGTCAGCTGATATTCACCTGCTTGCAGCTTGTCGGCGGCTCCTTGCCGAGACACAAGAAAACGGAACAGCAACGGCTGCGAGATCAAGTCTTGCTCTTTCAAGCTTGTAGCAATGGCGGTAACGCTTTGACCAGGCTCGATCGTAAATGTCACCGGCTCTTCGTTGGTTGGGTCAACTCTTCGCGTTATTTCATTCTTGAGTAATTCGCTGGCAACCCCAACAAAGATGCCGCCAATAATAACCAAGAACATTAACGCCCGAAATAATCGGTTCAACAGCTTCCTCCACTAAACCAAAACTATTATAGCAGCGGCCTATCAGCGCGGCAAACCTTTTCAAGCATCATATGTTAACAGCTCGATAAGAACGCGTATCGGCATGGTACACTGAGGCGCCGAAGGTAACGGCATACAAGGAAGGTTTTGCAGGAGCAACTATGGCACGCGTTCTCATCCTCCATGCATCTGTAGGCGCAGGCCATCGTCGCGCGGCAGACGCACTGGCCGAGGCCTTCGCGCGACGTTCACCGGGCCAGGTGCGTGTCGAAGATGTGTTGGATTATACAAATCCACTCTTTCGCGAGGCATATGCCCACTCGTATTTGCGTTTGACCGACAAGTTGCCGGCGCTGTGGGGATATGTGTACGAGCAGACCGACCGAGACTTTTTCCGCTTCGCAACCGAACTGCGTACGCTGGTCGATGCAATATGGGCATGGGGACTACGCAAACTTCTCCGTGATTACGCGCCACGGGTTATCGTTTGTACACATTTTCTGCCGGTTGAAGTGCTGGCGCTGCGCAAGGGCCAGTCGCGGCTCCAACAGCCGCTCTACTGCGTCGTCACCGATTATGCTGCCCATGCATTCTGGGCCTACCGCGACGTTGACCGCTACTTTGTGGCGACTGACGAGACCCGCCAGCAGCTGGTAGCGCGTGGAGTTGCGAGCAGCACGATCATGTGTCATGGCATTCCGGTTGATCCACGGGTTACTGCCGCGAAAACGCTTGAGGATCAGCGCAAGAATCATGATTTGCCGCTTGACAAGCCGGTGATTACGTTGTTTGGTGGTGGCCTTGAACCTAACCGTGTGCGGGTGATTGTTGAAGGATTAATGCACCAGGGCATTGTTGCAACGTTGATCGTTGTTGCCGGTCGCAATCGCACCCTGATCGCCGAGATAGCCGATCTTGGAAGCACGCCGACGCTTCAGCTGCGTAAGCTGGGATTTATTGATTACGTAGATGATTTGGTAGTAGCGTCGGATGTGGTCATCACCAAAGGAGGGGGGCTGACCGTAACGGAGGTTTTAGCCAGAGGACGACCGATGATCATTATCGATCCGATTCCAGGGCAGGAAGAAAGCAACGCCGATTATCTAGCCGGCATCGGCGCGGCAATCAGCATACGCCTTCCACAACATGTACCATTCGCTGTAGCACAGCTATTGTCTGATCCTCAGCGACTTCACGACATGAGTGTCAGCGCGAACAGGGCAGCTCGTCCTCGCGCCGCACTTGATATTGTGGAAACCATTCTCAGCGACATTGGCGAACGACCAGTGTAGCGGGATGCTTTATGGATTACATCCACTCAAAGCGCAGCTCAACGTCCCCGATGCGAATACGATCGGACGCGCGCAGTGGTTGAGGCCGATGAGCAGGCAATGTTACTCCGTTCAGTACGGTGCCGTTAACGCTTCCAACATCGGTTACTACGTATTGATCACCACGTCGTTCAATAACCGCGTGCCGCCGCGATGCATGGCCACGGTCGTAATCGGCAAGATCTAACTCAGGATAATGGTTTTGCGAAGGGTCGCGCCGCCCAATCCGACACGGCAAGTTCAGCAGCGGATATTCCCAGGTACCGCGTGGTGTTGTGATAACAAAACGCGCCGGTGGTAGCGCCACGGGTTGCGCAACTGGCTGCTGCGCGGGACGTGGCGGTTGTGCTACAGCAGTTTGTGGCCTTGGCGCTGCTGATGGCGCGACAACCACTGGTAAAACTGCACCACACGAAGCGCAAAATCGAGCAGACGACTTGTTGCCACGACCGCAGTTTTGGCAAAACCGAGCCGGACTGGCATTTGCAGCATCAGGTGGGGCAATCACAGGCGCGGGATCAACGCGGCGCACCGTTTGGCCAACAGCAGGTTGGGCCTGAGCGCGTGCGCGTGGAGGCACAACTGGCGCTGCCGTACGCTGCGTCGCATCTAAAGCTACCGGCGGCTGTGATGGGGCAGCCATAGCAACAGCCGGCGGCATTGGCTGAGTCAGACAGGCTAGCATTGCTTGTTCCATCGCATCAGCTGATGGGAAACGGGCATTACGGTCCTGCTGCATCGCCGTAATCACAATTTGCTCAGTACGCGGCTGCACCGATGGATTGAAGCTTTGTATTTCGCCCACTTTAGGTGTAGACAGCGGACGTGGCGGTAAGTTCGTCAGCAGATGGTACAGCGTTGCGCCTAATGTATAAATATCGGAGCGTGCGTCGGTCTGGCCCTTGCCATATTGCTCAGGCGGCGCATAGCCAAAGGTGCCGATTGCAACCGTATCCTTCGATTTACCAACTTTATGTGTACGAGCTACGCCAAAATCAATAAACTTAATCGTTCCATCTGGAGTCAAGATAACATTCTCGGGCTTAAGGTCGCGATAGATAATTGGCGGACGTTGGCTATGCAGGTAAACCAACACACGCGCCATTTCAATTGTCCACCGCAGCGCGTCCTGCTCAAAGGCCGGCGCGTTGGCCTCGCGCAAACGCTTTTCCAGCGTTTCACCGTTGACAAACTCCATCACAAAATACTGGCGGCCCTGCCACTCGAACAGCTCAAGACCACGTACCGCATTTGGATGATTGATGCGCAACACTAACTCGGCCTCTTGCGCAAACAACTGCCGACTTTCAACTTGCTCGTCGGGCTTGAGCGGCTCAGCCGAACGCTGCTCTTTGAGCGCCCAGATAGAATTGTCGCTCAATCGCCGCACCCGGTACACTACGCCCATACCGCCGCGACCAACCCTTGCCAGCACCTCGTACTGACCTTGCTGACCTTGAGCAATCGTCCCGACCGGCAGTTGATCCCCCACGCATTCCTCTCCTCTCCACGTCCCAACACAGCGCCACACGTCTAATCATAGCATATTGATGCGACAGCTAGCATCAATATCCGAATCAACTATAGTGTGACGTAGATGTATCGAGCAATGTTGCAAATATCGCACCATACAATGGAACTTTTTTAACGTAATATGCGTCTGTATAGATAAGATACGGCATTCGACCGATGATTTCTTTGCATATTCTGGTACTGTACACGATACAATAGAGGCAATGTGCTGGAAGCTTCAACAATGACACAACTCGACCCGCTCCTTGCAGGGCGTTATCGAATGGGCCGGCTGCTAGGCAGTGGGGGCTTCGGCACAGTGTACCTTGCGACAGATGAGCGCCTGCATCGGCCTGTAGCAATCAAAATTTGCTCAACACAACGATTGCCACCACACGAAGCTGACGAGGCGGCGCAGCTTTTCCAAAGCGAAGCTCTAACACTTGCTCGGTTACGACATCCCGGCTTAACTGCCATCTGGGACTACTTCAACGAAGGCGACGATTGGTATCTTGTCATGGAGTACGTGCCGGGAGAAACGCTCCGCGACGTGCTACGCAAGTCTGGTGGCGCATTACCACAAGCCGATGCTCTTAGCTATACAAGGCAGATTTGCGCCGTGTTAGGCTACCTCCATCGACAACAACCGCCAGTTGTATTTCGTGACCTGAAGCCAGGGAACGTCATGGTAATGCCGGACGGCCAGCTAAAGCTGATCGATTTTGGCATTGCCCGTTTATTTTCGCCTGGAAAGACTGCCGACACTTCGCAGTTTGGAACGCCTGGATACGCACCGCCGGAACAGTACGGCGGACAAACCGAGCCGCGCTCCGATCTGTACACGCTCGGCGTTGTTCTGCATCAAATGTTGACCGGCCATAATCCTAGCAACTCGCCCTTCGCTTTGCCGCCAGTTCGTTCAATCAACCCAACCGTGCCCGAGCCACTTGAAGCGTTGGTTGCACAAGCCACCGCCTATAACATAACTGATCGTGTCGCATCTGCTGATCAATTTTGTGAGCTACTTGAAGCAGCCGTTACCCGTCCCGCGCCAAAGCTAACAACTGTAGCCCCACGGATATTGACGTATCCTGTTGCGCAGCCGACAAATACACCAACTGGAAGACAGCCGTGGGCGCCAACACCGCAGCGTATCCCCAATCGGCCAAATACAAAAACGGGTATAGGACGGGGCATTACGTTACTCCTACTTTTGATGCTGCTGCTCGGTTCAGTTGGCGTAGGAGCGTATATGTTGCGCGCTCAACTCGCCGATCTGCGCGCATTAATATTACCTACCGTTGTTTCTGATGCCGCTAGTCAAACAGTACCAAAGACTGCCTTATTCTCGGCAACAGGGGATAATGGTATTAAGAACATTTATCAAACCAACCCGCTTACTGGCAAGACACGTCCTTTAACGCAGATGCCACAAAATGTAAGCGCGTCTCAGCCGGCATTATCGCCTGACGGCAGCAAAATCGCGTACACGCGTGAAACCCGTGCGTTCGACGAAATATCGAAGGTTGGAACAATCCTGTCATCGGAAGTCTGGCTGATGGACCGCAACGGCGCTAATCCTCGACGAGTGCTGCCAAGCTATCCATTAGCGCGTTCCGCAGCATGGTCGCCTGACGGCGCTTGGCTTGCGCTTGAAGTTGCAGAGAATGACCGCGAATGGAAAGATCATGACATTGTGCTGGTGAACGTAGCCAATGGCTCCGTTAGTACACTTATTACATCACCCCAATGGGAAGGTGGACCGACATGGTCGCCTGATGGTGTACAGGTGGCGTTTCATGCGCGACGCGGCAGCAAATGTATGGAAATCTTTTCGATGGGTCTACAAAATGGCAGTACAGAGCAACAGATTACAAATCTTAGCGGCAATGAATGTAATACACAGAGCAGCGGCGACTACTGGCCAGATTGGTCGACTACCGGTATTGCCATGGGCAGAAAATTGGCGGGTAAAGAGCAAATTGTTGTGATCGACCCTGTGACACGCGCAGAAACAGTATTGGATACCGGGGAACAACCAGCAGGCCATCCCAACTGGTCCGCTGATGGCCGTCACCTATTGTTTGAGCAGGGCAAGCTCCCATCTGTTGCACTTGCCCGCTATGACCTTGAATCGAAGATGACGGCGCAGGTTGAGACAGCGCTTGCGGGAGCACATCTCGCCGATTGGAACTAGCCACGAATCGCACCGTTTAGCAGTTCGATATTGCTCTGAACGTATCAAAAAATCGGCAGGTAACGATCCAGTTCCCACTGCGACACATACAAGCGGTACTCATCCCATTCTTGCTGCTTCGCCTCAATAAAACGCTCAAAGATGTGCGCGCCCAACGCCTGCTGCACAACTTCATCGCGCTGTAATTCTTCGAGCGCTTCTCCTAGCGATCCCGGCAGTGTCATTAAAGCACGAGAACGTGGGTCAATATGATACAAATCTTCTTCGGCAGCTGCCGGAGGCATCAAATTGCGCTTAATACCGTCAAGTCCCGATTTGAGCATTACGGCGAAGGCAAGATATGGATTAGCCGACGGATCGGGGCAGCGCAGCTCAACGCGTGTGGCTTGGGTACGCCCTCTGGTAATGCGTGGCACGCGAACAAGGGCGGAACGGTTTGTTTGACCCCAACTGATGTACACCGGTGCTTCATAGCCTGGCACAAGCCGCTTATACGAGTTGACCAACGGCGCGAGAACGGCGGACATACCCCGCGCGTGTTCCAACAGCCCGGCAACGTATTGCAGTGCAATCGGTGAAAGACCACGTTCCTGATTTTCACCGTAAAAGATATTCGTGCCCGTTTCTACGTCGGCCAGACTTTGATGAACATGCATGCCGGAGCCATTGATTTTGGCAATCGGCTTGGGCATAAAGGTCGCGTACAACCCATGCTTTTGTGCAATAGCTTTGAGCGTTGTGCGAAACGTAACAGCGTTATCGGCGGTACGCAGCGCATCGCCATATCGAAAATCGATCTCGTGCTGTCCAACCGCAACCTCATGGTGGCTGGCCTCGACCACAATGCCAAATCCTTGCAGTGCCTTGACCATCTGTCGTCGAATACCAGTTGCGTAGTCGGTTGAAACATCGAAGTAGCCGGCTGCGTCATGGGGAATAGCCTGGAGTGAGCCATCCGGTCCCGGCTTGAACAAGAAGAATTCAAGCTCCGGGCCTGTATTAAAGATGTAGCCCATCTGGTGCGCTTCGGCCATCACATTTTTCAATGCGCGGCGTGGATCACCCGGAAATGGGTCGCCACTCGGCGTGTACACATCACAAATAAAACGCGCAGTTACTGTATCGCCTTCACTTTCCCATGGAATAACCGCATAGGTGTCCAAGTCAAGCTGAAGATACATGTCGCTTTCAGCAATGCGCGCAAATCCTTCGATTGATGAACCGTCAAACCAAACACCATGATCGAGCGCATCCGGCAGCTGGCTGATTGGGATTGTGATATTTTTGATGATACCGACAATATCAGTGAATTGAAGGTTGAGAAAATCGACCTTGTGTTCTTTGATGAGATCCAGAATCTGCTCTTTGGTATAGCTCACACGCACAACCTTTCGGTAGTATTTGACGCCCAAACAGTTTCAGTTTTTGTTGTGCGACCATTATATGCTAGGGCAACGGCACTGGTGTCGGCACGAGGGTAGAAACCGGCGTCGACTTGGCCTCATTCAGATATAGCGCACGGCCAAGCAACCCAACCTGAACCTCGTCCTGCGTTCCTGCGTGCTGAGGATGCAGCTCAAGCCGTGCTCGTTGAAAATATTGCACTGTGTGATATTGCTTAGTCTCTGGCAAAATCTCAATGATCTCTTCGCTAATCGGGTAGCCGAACACGTCGAGACCACCATGCGTTTCCCAGTAGTCAAGGAACTTGCCACCAACGCCATGTGACGTTTCAGCAAAAAAGCGCAGCCCTGGTTGATTCGGAAAGAACACCTGAGTCGGAAACAAACGGCCATCGGTATATTCATGCCCAACCAGACCTGACTGAATCTCATAAGGTGTGCCGGCGAGTTCGGGCCAATGCTCAAGCCGCGTCCGCTCAAACCATTGCACCTGCCGACCGTTGACCGTCTGGATTGGACCAATTGGCCGCCCAAAAACACGCAGCCCATCGTGAACCGTGTAGAACGGCACGAATAATGGATTAATGTTGGGATCGATTGATGGAATTGAGTTGCGCGCGTCAACACCGCCTGCATTGGGCAATCCCGTTCCAATCTGGCTGTTAACGTCACCACCTGCGTTTCGCGCCGCAAGCTCTGCTGCTGTAGCTGAGGGACTCGATAAAATTGTCGAGAAGGCTCCACCTGCGCTGTTGGCCGCAGCAGAGCCATCATTGGCGCGACCAAAGCTCGGCAACCGTCCTGTAACGGCCAGCAAAAAGAGGAGCAAGATCAGCAGAATGAGACCGACAACCAGCTTCGACGGAGCTTCCCGGTTTGCCTCTTCACGTAAGGCTGTCGAACTCTCGGCGGTTGTGTCGGCAACCTCGGTGTCAAGCTCATCGCGCAGCGTTACACGACGCTGTTCAAGCTCGCGTTCAGCGGCACGCTGCGCTGCTCCCTTAATTTCTTCTTCCCGCACGCTTGGCAGATCGGCGCGCAGCCTGTTTTCAAGCTCGCGATCAAACAGCGCTTGCTCGGCAGCAGTATAACTATCCTGAGCCATTGTTACGTTCCTTCTGCGGCGCGTAATTCAGCGGCGAGGGCGCCCAATGCAGCATGATCTGTTTCGCCCGGCTGCCACGAGCCAACGGCTCGGTCGCCATGCCAACGCGGAATCACATGCACATGGTAGTGAAATACATCCTGCCCTGCCGCTTTTCCATTATTCTGCATAATCTTTACGCCATCCACCTGTAAACCCTTTTGCAGAATACGGGCCACGGCCTGTGACGTTTGTGCAGTTGCTGCTAGTGCCTTGGGTGTGATGCTAAATAAATCAGCGGCGTGCTGCTTGGGAATAACCAGTGTATGACCACGCGTTGCCGGATGGATGTCAAGAAACGCCAGCGTGTGGTCATCCTCGTACACCATATGTGACGGAATCTCGCCGGCAATAATGCGACAGAAAATACAATTCATACACTCCTCAGCTAGCATGTATCAATAGTGCGATAAACGATTGAAAGACGGCTATTGCGGCTTGATCTGCTCCCACGGCTGACAGTTAACCACATCGTGCCTGCTTGCCCAACCCCGTCGCGCTGTCAGCACGCCGTACTCAATATTTGGTAGATCAACGCTACGATGAGCATCGCTGTCAATGCTGATCTTGATGCCCATATCAATCGCGCGTTTGACCAGTTCGGCGTCGATGTCCAAACGCTCGTACGCGCCATCAACCTCAAGCACTGTGCCAGTCTCCACCGCCGCCTCAAAGATCGCATCGAGATCAAGGTCAGCGCCTTGACGACGCAGCAGCTTCCGACCTGTCAAGTGGCCAATGCAATCAACATGCGGGTTACGGATTGCGTTAAGCACCCGTTGCGTTACAGCAGAGCGCTCTTGCCGCAGGCTGACATGGAGCGAGGCCACAACCCAATCAAGCGTTGCCAAGACATCATCGGACAGTGCCAGTGATCCGTCAGGCAGCATATCAACCTCGGAGCCTTGCAGCAGCTGAAAATTAATACCCTGGCTGAGTAAATCGGCATTCACAGCATCGATTTCGGCGCGCTGCTGCTTGAGCCGCTTTGCGTCGAGGCCATTAACCATGCCCATGTAGAAGCTATGATCGGTAATGACATAATACTGATAGCCACGCGCAATTGCTGCTGCTGCAACCTCGGCAATCGTGCCGCGACCATCGCTCCACTCTGTATGGGTATGCATGTCTGCGCGTAGATCGGCTAGCTCAACAAGTTGTGGCAGTTTACCCAACGACGCCGCTTCGATCTCACCCCAGCCTTCACGAAGCTCGGGTGGAATAAGCGGCAGCCCAAGCATGTCATAGAGCACTGTTTCGTTCGGCGTCGGCAGCCGATCACCATCTCGCAGCAGTCCTGATTCGGTTAGGTTCAAGCCTCGCTCATCGGCACGCTTTTGCAATTGCTCACGATGGGTTGTGCTTCCCGTCGCCCATGCCAACGCACCTCCCCATATATCGGGGCTGACGATTCGCAGCGAGCATTGCTTGCCGTTGTGTAGTCTGGCTCGAACCAGGCCATCTTCAACTGACTCAACAGCCGCGATTTGGGGCAATGCAGTGAACGCGTTTTGCGCAGCCTCAACATCTAGGGCAGCGGCGACAAGGTTAAGATCGCCAATTGTCGGCGCATTGCGACGCAGCGATCCGGCGTACGCTAGCTCGGCAAGGCCACCACTAGCGTCTCCATATGATGATACAAGATCGCGCGCCAGGGGAAGCATTTCGCCCAGGAGAAAGCGGGAAGGAGCTTCATGCTTAGCAACTAATCCTTCAATGATCCGCGCTTCGAGCTTGGCTCCTAGCCCTTTGAGTGTTCGTATTTGGCCGCTCCGCGCCGCCTGTTCCAACGCGCCAACGTCGGCAACACCAAGCTCCTGGTACAAACGCAGCGCCGTTTTTGGCCCAACTCCCGGTACACGCACAATGTTCAACACGCCATCCGGCACTTGCTCACGCAGCCGCTCACGAAATGGCATCGAGCCGGTTGTAAGCAGCTCGGTTATTTTAGCGCAGATTGCTGGCCCTACACCCGGTATATTGTCAAGTGATCCCGCCTCAAGATGATCGTACAAGCTCGTGGGCAGCTCATCAATGGTGTCGGCAGCGCGAGCATA
>JASKZZ010000541.1 GCA_030147335.1 Herpetosiphonaceae bacterium
CGATGCTTGGGGCATCCACCTGGCGCTCGTATCCACTGTGCCTCGCATTCCACTCCAACTTCCGTCTGACGGAGCCGCTTGGTCCAGGTTCATTCGACCGGTCTGCTATTAAAACACCGCTCGCAGTGGATTTGTGACAGCGCGGAGTGCATGCGAGGTAATGAGTTTACCGTGAGCGTTTGAGCATGCACAGGATATCGCGTCCACTTCCACAACTACTGAGCTAGATTGGCGGCTTTATGCTATCAGGACGATGAGCAGTTAATCAGTGTTACGCTTACGGCGACAATCTCCATAGTCAGCCGTACGAGCGAGCTTACGCCTCAAATTCATCTACTATGAGCGCGCAAAATCAGTAATGAGTCGTGACGTGAGGTTGACTGTATGATCGAGGTAGCTTTGGCCATTGGGCAATAAACTCTTCGGATCGAAGTAGCTTTCGGCATTGCAGTGCGTCATTGGACCCATGTTGATCGACTGTATTTTTCCGGTCGCAAGCGCACGATTCCACCGCGACTGTCTGCGGCGTTCCCAGCGGCCTGGAAACACAATTTTACCGACACGTGGAAAGCCGTCACGCTCTCCCGACAGATGATACATGCGTTCAACCGCGTCGATGCCGGGATCGTCGTTCATGACCCCCGCCAACGAGATAATTTGCAGTGGCGCACCTAGGGCCGGGCGCAAGTACGTCGCCGATCCCAGTGCTACTTGGCAGCCGCCACTATAGCTAATCAGCGTGATGGGCGTGCCACTGCCAACCCGATAGCCACGCTGTATTAGCCTCTGGGTAATCGTACTGGCCGTACCCCGGTTGTAAATTGGTCCATACCGCTTGTCGGCTGAGACCAGCAGCTGGAGCGCGTTACGCAGGTTGATCAGCTCGCTAAGTGTCCGCGCCCGGCGCTGCTTGAGACGATTTTCATGCAGCCACTGCCAGAAACGTCCGAATCGTTCCCCTTCGGTCAGTCCTGTATTCGTTACGGAAAAAGCAAATACATCGTCGATGATAACCGCGTTTGACAGCCGGTCCGCCAGCGCATGGAGGTAGGCCTGCTCCATGATCGAAAGATAGTTGCCACCAATTCCGCCGATACCAGACAGGTAGACCACAAAATGCTGCGTGGGCTTGCTTTGTTCAGAAGGTTGAAGGTTCATGGCCTGTTCGACCTGCTGTGATGTGCCAGCAGCCCCTTGGCCGACCCCTGTCCACCAACGGAGTGCGCCGACTGGTGCAACTAACGCGCTGCACAAGAGTGCAATTACAGCAATGCAAAACACGTAGAATGTTCCCAGCGCGATCGACTCAAGCATATACAGAAAGAATGTCATAAGCTGCTCTTCAAAGATTACACCATGCCGAGCGTGCGAACCGGCAGTACACACGGTAGCTCGTCAATAGCATAACCCGTTGGACTTCCCGTCGTCAGTGACCAGAGCTGTCGCTGAACAACTGTGCCTGGTCCTTTCAGCAACCGATGGAGCAGTTGGACAACGAGCCAACCGCCGCCGATGCAGACACACGCCTGCCAAACGGCCAGGGAGAACAGCCAAGCCCCAATTACCACCATAATCCCAACGCTCCACACCCCAACCAAAACGCGCACGCCTGGCCCAAGACACGGCACAAGTACGAAAAAGCTCCACACCAGCGGGAGATAGCCGAGACCGAGGAAGCGCACTACCACCAGAAACGGACGGCTCGCATCAAACAGCAGATAGGCCAGCAGCCAGATTATCCCAATGAGCATAACTGCGCCAATCACAAAGACCATGCCTGACAACACCACATGCAACAGAAAGGCACGCCGACTGAGCCGGTTGACAAGCAGTACAACACTGGTGCGACCCAGGCCTTCCGACAAGCCCGCGAGGGCAATTACGATGTAGGCAACCGGTAGCCCAATGAGATCACCTGCAGTCGTGAGCGTCTGCGTGTCAAAGCTGAGAACATCTTGGACCACCCCAAAAAACCTGAATACCAGCGAGAGCAATATGTACAGAGCAAGTGACATAGCATCTGATCCTTTCTCCACTATCATTCACAATGTCACGCCCGACGCAACAAACGTTCGAGCATCCGTCCGCGCCATACGAATCGCAGGGCAAGCGTCCATACAACAGCACAACCGATAACAAGCCCAACTGGGGCGAACCCCAGTGGTGCAAGCGTGGCCAACGTACGAAACGGCGGAACAATCAAAACAAGGCAATACAGCACAAGAGCTACAAGAGCTGAGATTGCTGGCCGCCAATCGCCACAAGCCTCGGCAATGCCCGTCCACCACGTTGTCGGCGGTTGCACAAATACCACCAGCACCAGTCCAATGAGAACCAGAAAGCTGGTCAGTGCCGTTTGTGCTTCAGCCAGTGCGGTGGGTGTTATCCCAACCATAAGTAGCGTACCGGCAAACACCAGCAGGCCGCCGATACTTCCAAGCAGCGCCGGTGCTGCCATGAATTGCAACAGCCGTCGCAGCACATCGCCTTGCGCGGGAGCGCCCGAACGCGCCCAGAGCGCGATCAACGGTGTTGGAATCCCAACCGTAACAAAGGCGATCAAGGCTCCCTGGATTAGCGTCAGGGGAAATGTTTGGCTGCTTACAGCAAGAATTGCAATGATAACCAGCGCCATGGTGGCGACGCGCGTTAGAAACAACGCCAGCACATCACGCATCCCATTGACGATCTTTTGTCCTTCACGCACTGCCGGCACCAAAGCGGCAAACGAGTCACCGGTTAATACAATATCGGCTACATTGCGCGTCGCCTGACTGCCACTTTGCATCGCTATGCCGAGCTGCGCTTGTTTCAATGACAGAACATCGTTAACGCCATCGCCAATCATCGCAACATAGCGGCCCCGCTGGCGTAACGCTCGCACCAGTTGCTCTTTTTGTTGGGGCGTAATCCGCCCAAAGATTGTTGCCGACTCCGCCGCGTCTGCGAACGCAGTCTCGTTCATTGTCGCCAGTTCCGGGCCGGATACCACCACCAGATCACTTGGTAATCCAAACTGCCGTGCCAGTGCTGATACTGTCTGGGGATGGTCCCCCGAAATAATCTTGGGTTGGACGCCCGCTTCAAGAAACGCGGCTAGCGTTTCACGTGCTTCAGGACGTAGTTCATCGCTTAAGCTAATCAATCCAATCGGCTGCATGCCGTCCGGTAGGCGCGAACGATCGCCTTCATCATGCAGTAGATGCGCGTTGGGATGATGTGCCAAGAGCAGAACACGCAGTCCTTGCTCCGCCCACGCTGCGCTTTGTTCTCGAATCACGGTCCATTGATCGGGCGTTGCTTCTAAATGCGACTCTAGGAATTCAACGGCGCCAAGTACCCACACGCCGCCGATGTCCGCTGCTTCTAATGCCACCGCGCTCCATTTACGCGCCGACGAGAATGGCACCTCCGCGACGAGCGGCTGGGCTTGGCGAGGATACGCCTGGGCAATCGCTTCGCTCGTTTTGTTACCGCTCCGCGCGCTGGCAACCAGCATCCCGAGCATGTTTTCTAGCTCCAGCAGACTGCCGTTTAATGGATGGAGCCGATGTATTTGGAGACGATTGGCTGTCAGTGTACCGGTTTTATCAATGCAGAGCGTATCGACATGGCTCAGGGACTCAATTGCATTGGATTGCTGCACCAGGACTCCAAAGCGCAGCAGCCGCACCGAGCTAATCGCATATGCGACCGCAATCGTAAGAAATAATCCGTTCGGGATTAGTCCGGCAACCAGTGACACACGCTGCACCGCTTGCACCAGTCCCGTCTCATGCAGCAGGGCGTTGAGACCAACGATCAGTTGGAGATAAAGCACCGTCAGCAAAAACAAGCGCACAAGCATATTGATATCGCGCTGGAGCGGAGTCGTGACGCGTCGGAAGGCACGAGCCTTTGCCGTCAACTCATGCACCATGCTCGCGGCACCGATCTTTTCGGCGACGTACAGGCCACTCCCGCCGACGACCGAAGTGCCCGAATACAGTATGTCGCCTGCGAGCTTGGTTATCAGATCCGATTCACCCGTCAACTGCGACTCATCTACCTCGATCCGACCCGTCATCACGCTGCCATCAACCAAGATTTGATCGCCGGCCACTGCCTTAACCACGTCACCCTGCACGATCGCCTCGGGCACAATCGTATGCTCACGCCCGTCGCGCAGCACAGTCGCCCTGGGTCGATACAGCAGCGCAATCCGGTCCAGTTGTTGTTTCGCCCGTACTTCCTGGGCACTGCTGGCTATCGCGTTGATTAACACAACACCAGCACCAATCAATGCGTCAAAGGGACGACCGAGCAGCAGCAGCACAAGGCCGAGAGCAAACAAACAGTTGTTGATAAACGTAAAGACATTTTCGCGCAGGATTTGCACATAGGAACGCGTCGCAATAATCGGCACGCGATTGACCTGCCCACGCGCCTGTCGTTCGCGCACCTCGCGTTCAGATAGCCCATGGATGCGTGGAGCACTGTGAACGACTGCCATATCACCCTCGCTCCATCAAATCAAGCAGCATCGGATACACCAGGTCCACACGCGCGTTGGGCTGTGCCGGGTCGATCAGATCATGCGGCAGGCCATGCATTGCCGCAAACTCGTACGTCGAGACAGAGGTTGTGCTATGCATGCGCCAGCGCCTAATCATGCGTTCGGTCTCACGGTTATCCACCGTGCAGTCGCCACCATTTGTCACCACTGCAATTGATCGAGCAGCCGGTGGGAATTGCTGCGCGTTGCGGTAGGCTGCCATTCCCAGCCGCAAAATTTCGCCGATTGCACGGCTGTTATTGCGCAAATAGGTATGTTTCGGCTTGCTCTGCACGACCTCTGGCGAGTCGATCCAGGTGATAGGTGGCAAGCGACAGAACAAATTCCGTACGAGCGTATGCCGCAGTTGGCTCATACGCAGTATGCCGAATGAAGGGGCGATTACCAGCGCCTGTGCAATCTCAGGGCGATGCTGCGCTGCCCAGGCGGCGAGATTACCCCCTGCCGATAGGCCTGCAATCGTAATTTGTTTGCCTAGTCCGGCTGCGATATCAATAACCGTGTCAGTAAATCGACATAGTTCGGATGCAGTCAGTTGTTTGAGTTTATCTGTCGTTCGGTTGGCAAGACCATTGTGAGGCATGCGCGGGATCAGAACGTTGTAGCCGCGCGCAAACAACATCTCACCGAGCGCAACGAATTGTTGGGGGCAGTTCGTGATGCCATGAATAAGAATCGCAACTCGTTTGGTCGGCATGTTGTGCGTAAGCAGCCGCGAATGACCAACGGGGGACACGGTAGCATTATCCAATGCCCGCAAATCCGCCCACCGTGCCAGCGCAGCATCGTAGGATGTCGTCGGACGCGGCAGAGACGTAAGCTCTCCGGTCGAGATCGGCAGCAGTGCGGTAGCGCTCATTCCCAGCGCGGCGGCAGTGCCCAGCCCAATAGCGACACGCCAACCATCGAGCTTCGGCGCGTCAAGACCAATTATCCGTGTTGCATGAAGTGTTTCTGACGTTGTCATAGAACTTCCCGTGGTTGTACGTTGTTGTTCTAGTTGACGACGTATTGATTGATTTTGTTGCTGCTCGCAGATTGCGGTACGCTTCGTATTGATGCATGATAGCCGGAGGATAGAACACCAACGTCGGAAAGACGATCAATCGTTGGCCTGCTGCCTCATGTGTTCCGGTCTTTATCCAAAGCTGGATTCATACATACGCGTTGACTCCACAAACCGGCCAGCGCACTCGACAAGCAGTACGATTGTGAAGGTTTTTGCCGCGCAAGCTCAAGCACTTGTTGTAGCCTTTGCTGAATTTCTTGGTGTCTTCATACAACGAAACACCTTATATGCGGCAAGTGTTCGGAATATCTTGAGGCCCAAGTGGGGAACAGCAACAAAAAAAGGGCGGGGCACTCATGCTCCATCCCTTTTTTTATGTGTTTGGAGCGGGAAACGGGACTCGAACCCGCAACCCTCTGCTTGGGAAGCAGATGCGCTACCATTGCGCCATTCCCGCGTAGAATTAAGCGATTATAGCAGTGCTACCACCGGTTGTCAATCATTTTGCTCATCGGGCACAAGCGATTTGAGCCTTTCTAATGCCATACGTCGCTTGACACGGCCCAACGCCCGTTTATAATGCCAACTATTCGGACGGCTTGCGGCACGTAGCAAGTGCAAGGAGAGCCAGGATGCAGAAAACCCAATTTATTGCTGAGATCGCCGAGCGCGCGGGCGTTCCGAAGAAGCAAGCCAAGCAGGTACTCGATGCCGCGTTGACCATCATTGCCGAGCAACTTCAACAAGGGGAGCGTGTGGTACTCACCGGCTTCGGCACCTTCGAGGTGCGAGATCGGCGCGAGCGACAAGGCGTCAATCCACAAACCAAAGAGCCGATGACAATCGGAGCCACGCGCACACCCGGATTTTCAGCCAGCAACAGCTTTAAGGCAGTGATTCGTGGCACCAAAACAACCCAAGACTTGCAGCAAGAGATGGAGTAGCGGCGATTGTTGCCACTTTATCTCGCATTTGAGAAGGAGACAGGTATGGCACCTAACCAGCAGTGGAGCAAACAGCCCGAAATGTCGGTGGACCAGAACAAAGATTATT
>JASKZZ010000053.1 GCA_030147335.1 Herpetosiphonaceae bacterium
AAATGCTATGCAGATGTTGTGCAAGCAGCTAAATCCTCGGTACACTGAACTAGGGATAATCACAAGCGAGGGTTTATGGCTGAACAGCTCACCGATGTAGATATTAGGCCGGGAGTGCAAGCTCCCGATGTAACGCTGCAAGACGAGGACGGCAAGGATGCGACCTTATCATCGTTTTGGCGGCAGCGTCCATCAGCGTTAGTCTTTGTTCGGCATTTTGGATGACCGCACTGTAGAAAGCAACTCGTGCAGTTGCGTACAGACTGGATTCAATTCGAGGAAGCCAACCTGGGAGTGGTCGCCATCGGCCTGGGATCGTCGAAGCGCAGTAAGGAGTTTCGCGCCGAGCTTGACGTGCCTTTTCCGCTGCTGGCCGATCCGCGAAAGCTCGCGTATCGCGCCTATGGTCTTACACGTATAAACCCGCTGCGCGAAGTAAACTTGAACAGCCTGCGGCTAGGATTTGAAGCGCGACGGGCGTATGGCGGCAGTCTTAGCACCGACCAGGATATGGGCCAGCTTGGCGGTGTGTTCGTCGTTGGCATTGACGGCATTGTTCGCTACGCGCAGCCGCAGCAGCGAATGAGCGATGTTCCCTCTAATGACGACCTAATAGCTGCTGCTCTGCGATAAACTGTTCTTGCAACGCGTCGGACTGTGTTAAATGTCTTATCCAGGTCGGGTTTGAGGCGCTCTGTTGTGGAGCGCCGGTTGTTACCCGACCAACAATACCTTGCCGTTGCGCGCGCTGCCTTCTGCTGCTGCGACGGCCTGCTGAACATCGGCAAGGTCGTACCCGGCGGCGACTGGTACATGCAATGTACCGTCAACAACAAGCGGGATGATGGTCTGGAATAGTTGTGCGCGCTGCGCTTGTGATGCTGTTCGCAGCCAATGAAGCAGCCACCAGCCTTTGATCGTCGTGCCGCGAAACAACATTGTGCCGGGATCGATGGTGAGCGGCTCTCCACTGATCGAGCCAAAGACAACCATCGTGCCACCCGCTGCGAGCGCCGTTACTAGCCGTTGACCACTTTCGCCGGCAACCGAGTCCAGCGCGTACCGGACGCCCTTCCCATCTGTCAGCTCACGCACCCGTGCCACAACGTCTTCGTCCCCCTCACAGATCACATGGTCGGCGCCGTCTGCCAGCAGCTCGTCAACCACATCCCGCCGCCGCACCACATTAATTGTCCGAAATCCATAGTGACGGCTGAGTTGAATGACATGACGACCTACCGCCGAGTTTGCCGCGTTTTGCAGCACCCAGGCACCGGGCTGAACTTGTAGCGCTTCGTGCAGCAGCAGCCAAGCTGAGGTTGGATTGGCCACCAGCATCGCAGTTTGCGCGTCGGATAGGCCAGGTGGCAGTGTCAACACAGCGTCGGCGGGCGCAACAACGTATTCTTGCCATGTGCCGTTCACAAATGGCACAACCTGCTGGCCCTCACGTAGATGGGTAACACCATCCCCGACTGCTGCAACCACGCCTGCGCCTTCCATGCCGACAGTCGCGGGCAATCGAGGCAAGCTGCCGTACCGCCCACGAATCATGAACAGGTCGGACGGATTGATTGGCCGGGCACGTAGACGCACCAGCACCTGACCCGGCCCTGGCTGTGGCGTCGGCATATCTTCGATGGTGAGTACGTCGCCTGGCTCACCAAACTCTGCTAGTCGCACGGCACGCATAGTTAATCCTTTCGGCTACAATGAGCAGAGGATATCCACCAAAATGATTGCTCCTCGCTTAAGCCATGATGTGCTGCCTTAACACGTTGATGCATTGTAGCATCGAAGGATTTTTGCAATGGAAACAGGACTGGATGGACACGGCGCGATTGTAACTGGTGGCGCATCGGGGATTGGTCGCGCGATTGCAGCTACACTGGCTGAGGAAGGCGCGCATGTAGTCATTGCGGATGTGAATGAAACCTTGGGCCATGAAGTGGTCAGTGAAATAACTGGACGAGGCGGGGTTGCACGCTTTGTACGCTACGATGTTACCGACGAAGCAGCCGTAGAACTGGCTGTCCGTGACGTGGCTACGCAACAAGGTGGACTAGCCGTGATGGTAAACAACGCCGGGATCGGGCCGCGCCAAGCACCACTCGTTGAATCGACGGCGGAGGATTGGGATCAAGTTTATGCGGTCAACCTACGCGGCGTGTTTTTTGGGATTAAGCACGCAGGCAAGGTGATGGCTGCCGCTGGAGCAGGAAGCATTATCAATATTTCGTCTGTAGCCGGCCTTGGAGCTGCGCCACTGCTGGGAGCGTATGGACCAACCAAAGCTGCCGTGATCGAGCTGACACAAACGGCGGCAATTGAGCTGGCGCGCTTTAATGTGCGGGTGAATGTGGTGTGTCCAGGCTGGACCGAAACCCCTATCCTGGGTGATGTTGACCGTGATCAGTTGATTCGGCAGGTGCCGCTCAAACGGCTCGGCCAGCCAGCGGAAGTCGCGAGCATGGTTGTCTATCTCGCATCGCAGGCGGCGTCATTTGTTACCGGCAGTGTTTTCCGTGTTGATGGCGGAATGCGGAGCTGACGACATTGTGCATTGGGCTGTCACGAGATCACAACCGGCTGTTCCTGCTCGTTCAGCAATCGACGTACTGCAAGCACTGCGTCGCGCAGCGCAGCGACATCGTCAGCACAACAATAACGGTCTCCCTGGCGGAGCTGGTGCTTAACAAATGCGAGTTCGGTCAGCAAATGATGAAAGCGTCGAGTTCGGCGATAATGCAGCCAGCCACGAGTGACGAGTGAACGGATTTCGGCCTTTGAGCGCAGCGTTGGGTTGAGGGCGCGATCATACTGAGGCAGCGTAATAACGCCACGCATCAGCTCCTCGTCAAGCCCGGCATTGAGCCAATGCAGTTCTTGACGCTGCGACAACACAATCGTTGCCAGCACAACCATGATACCGCCGCTATCAACCAGCCACGCGACGACAAGCCAGCCAAAGCCGCTTTGCGCCGAAGAATTATGGAGCGCGTGCAGCAATATCGCCAGCCAAAGCGCGATCGGCACCGCGACATAGCCGACCCACCGCCGTCGTTCATAACGTACAAGGCCGAGCGCGATACCAACAATGCTGGTGAAAAACGCGTGGTTGAAGCCAAACAGTACCGATCGCAGCAGCCAAACGCTGACAAGCTGTTCTTTATAGGCGATGAAGTACAAAATGTTCTCGCTCATCGCGAACCCGAAGCCGACCAACGCGCCATAAATAATACCGTCAAGCACCCCGTTAAACTCACGCCGAGCAAACACAAATAGCCCGATCAGTACCAACGCCTTGAGCAGTTCTTCCACAATCGGAGCGACAATCGTTACTTCCGCGCCCTGACCAAGCCGGTCAATCGCTACTGCGCCAACCATGACCTCGGCTACGATAGCCAGGATCAATGCTGGAAACGCGCCCCACACAAACGTCACGATTAACAGGTGCAGCGGCTCTTTCTCATAGCGATCAAGCCACCACAGCAGCAGCGTGTACAGCGCGGTGGGCCCAAAAGCGGCGATAAACGGTGTAATTAAATGCATACAGACGGTGTGCGTTGGCTGGGGGGAACCGTGTAACGAGCAGGTTTAGCGCTACACGCTATCCGACGCGATAAAATGGCGGGAAATGACGCTTTGGATTTTGAGAGATGCAGCGATGAACGTTCGGTCTAATGACGAGCCGCCCCAGTGCCGCAATATGCATTGTAGCATGTTGCTTGACCAGTCGGTTTCTGCAATGCTGTGTGCCATCTAATCTTCCTCGGGAGCGACAGCAACGCCGTCAACGATAAATGGAACATCCTCGTGCCGTTTGAAGCCGACAAGCTGCGCGGAGGGAGCAACCAGCCGTCGGAATAGCAGGTGCCGCTCGATCAGTTCTGTTCCGGTGCCTACCAGCTTGGGCGTGAAAAGCGTAAGACCAAGCAAGTAGGCGTAAAATAAGCCAACGACACTCATCACAACCCAACCGGGAACTGGCCCGATTTCTGCGCAGCCAACCAGTGTTGCGCATTGCTCACGCGTGGGGTTGAGCGGCGGCAACAGCTTGAAAAGCCAGACCAGCAGCAAAAACAGGAAGATCGCAACGTAGTTGTGCCGTAGGCGACGACCCATGGCTTCGGACCAGCTGATCTTAAAATGTGGGTCGCGTAAATCGCACAGCAGCAGCGGGTGCCATTGTTGCTGTGCTTCAATCGCGTTGTTGCGAAGAATCGGCGCGAAATAATCGGTTTCCATGAGCCGCAGCCAGCCGCTCCACAGGTCGTAGAAACGAAAGCGCCGCGCCTCGATTGCTAAAAAGGCGAAAGCGAGAAACATCCCCAGAATTGCCATCAGGTGTGGATGATTCGGATCGCTGAGCAAAAAGCTCGCAATACTGCCCGCCGAGATGACCGCCCAGTTGGTAGTGCCGTCAACACGCGCCCGCCAGGTGGTGGTCAAGTCCATAACGCCACGGTAAAAGTGAACCATGACGCCGGGTGCAAGTGGTGATGATGTATTTCGCTGCTGCATAAAATATTGTCGCTAGTTATTCGGTGTTGCCATTATACTGCCCCAACGCAATCTGTTGCCATAACACTTCTGCAATGTGCTGTGCCCGGCGGTCGGTCCCGTCTCCGATTTGTTGACGACAGCTTGTGCCCATTGCAACAACTGTTGTGTTGGTGCTGGCCGCACGAATAGCAGGTAGCAGTACCCGCTCCCCAATTTTGAGCGATATCGCATGATGCTCGCGCTCATACCCGAACGAACCGGCCATGCCACAGCAGCCACTGTCTAATTCATGGCTGTTAAATCCCGCCGCGTCGAGCAGTGTTAGGGTGGGCTTGACTGAGGCAAGCGCTTTTTGATGGCAGTGGCCGTGTACCAGCGCAGGTTGTCGTTCAACATGATGCGGATTAAATTGCTGTGGTTCCAGGTTGCCGCGCTCCAACTCCTGCCCAAGAAATTCGTCCAGCAGCAGTGCATGGCGCTTGAGCGCTTGGGTTCGCGGATCGTCCAGCAGATCGCCATATTCATCGCGAAATGTAAGAAGGCAGGATGGCTCTAACCCGATGATGGGAATGCCATGTTGTGCGTAAGGCGCGAGCCATTCAAGTTGTTGCTGCGCGAGACTCTTAGCCTCACCGAGTAATCCTTTGGAAATGAGCGGACGACCACAACAGATTGGACGAGTCGGTAGAATAACATTGTAGCCAAGTGCTTCCAATAGCTGTGTTGCCGCTATGCCAATCTGCGGATCGTTGTAATTTGTAAAGGTGTCCGGAAACAATACTACGGTTGGCTTTTGTGTATTGCGTGTTCCGTGCCGGGTATTGGACGTGGAGCTTCCGGTATGACGCCCCTTGTTGAACCAACCTGTAAAGGTTTGGGATGCAAATCTGGGTAGCTTGCGGTGACGACTAATCCCAAGTGCCAGCTCATTCAGCAGACCAACGCCGGGAAGCTGCATTGCCATGTTTGATACCGGCGCGACGGCACTGCCAATCCGATTGATCGTCCGAATATGACCAAAAAGTTGCGCGCGTAGCGGTGTTCCGAAACGGGCATAGCGCTGCGCCAGCCACTCGCTTTTTAGCCGTGTCATGTTCACGCCCGATGGACACTCTGCCGTACAGCCTTTGCACTCGATGCACAGATCCAGCACATCGCCCATACGTTCGCCCCACAGCTCCGTCGTTGGAAGGACGCCGCCAAGCGCAAGCCGCAGCGCATTTGCGCGGCCTCGCGTGGAGTGCTCCTCGTCGCGGGTGACCATGTAGCTTGGGCACATCGTTCCGCTTTCGGTTTTCCGACACTCGCCGTTGCCGTTGCACAGTTCTGCACCGCCAAGCATTCCGCCGGTATCACGGAACATAAAGTGCGTATCAAGTGTGATCGGCTGACCACGCGGCGGCACATAGCGCAGATGTTCATCCAACGGCGGCGCGTCAACAATTTTGCCCGGATTGAGGATGTCCTGTGGATCGAATGTGTGCTTGATCGTTTGGAACGCCGCGTACAGCTCCGACCCAAAGACACGCTGATTATGCTCCGAACGCATCAACCCATCGCCATGCTCACCGCTGACCGCACCGCCGTACTCAAGCACAAGCTCGCGTACACCTTCGCTCAGCGATCGCATTTTGACAACATCGTTGGGGTCTTGCAAATTGAGCAGTGGTCGTACATGTAACAGCCCAACGCTGGCGTGGCCATAAAAAGCTGCTACGGTGCCATGTTGTTCGATCAACGCTTTGAATCGACGGGTGTAGCTGCTTAGGTGTTCTGTTGGTACTGCCGTGTCTTCCACGCAGGTTTCCGGCTTCATTCGCGGCGACATGCTTTGCAGCAGCGGGAGACCCGCTTTACGGACCAGCCAGACCGGAGCTTTTTCGGCAGCGGTAATTGCGCGAGTTAGCGCTGTTACTCGCGCCCGACCCGCTAGATGAGCTTCCAAATGGTCGAGCTGCTCCGCAACCTCCGCGTCGGTATTGCTGTGAAACTCTACCATCAGCAGCGCTGCCGCGTCAGTCTTAAGGATGTCGAGATAATGCTTGTATTGGAGCGATTTGCGAGTGAGGCCAATGAGCAAATCATCCATCAGCTCAACGGCAACGGGATTACACTCAAGGCATGACGATGTTGCATCAAGCGCGTCGAAAAGGTCGGCAAACTCAAGCAGCGCAACACTGGTCGCAGCCGGACGTGGGACGAGCCGCAGCTTTGCTTCCAAAATGAGCGCAAGCGTACCCTCGGACCCGACAATCATGTTGGCGAGGTTAAACGGCTGACCCGGCTTAAACGCATCCAGGTTATAGCCACCGACGCGCCGCATTATTTTTGGGTAGCGCTGCTCGATCTCAGTCTCATGTTGTCGCGCCAGCTCACGTATTACCCGACAACATTGACCTTCTAACGATGCTTGACTCGTCATGTTCGCAAGCTCATCGGCATTTCGCTCGCGGAGAATAGCCTCACTGCCGTCGCTCAACAGCACCCGCAGCTCCAGCACGTGATCGATGGTCTTGCCGTAGCGCAATGAGTATGCGCCCGACGAGTTATTGCCGATCATGCCGCCGATAGTAGCGCGATTGCTTGGCGACACGTCCGGCGCGAATTTGAGACCATGCGGTGCCAGTTCGCCGTTAAGATGGTTAAGCACGATGCCGGGCTGTACTCGTACCCATCCTTCGTGTACGTTGAGTTCAAGGATTTGATTGAGATATTTGGAGAAGTCAATCTGAATAGCAGCGCCAACAGTTTGTCCAGCTAAGCTGGTTGCCGCACCACGAGGCAGCACCGGAACACCATGCAGTCGTGCTGTGGCAAGTACAGCACGTACATCATCATTGGTACGAGGCACAACGACTGCTACGGGATCAATCTGGTACGGCGAAGCATCGGTGGCGTATAGCGCGCGGCTGACGCGGTCGCTGTAGACCTCGCCTGTTACCTGACTCCGTAATTCCTCAATCAGTGGAACCGTCATGCCTGGTATTGTAGCATTGTCTTTCCACGCACGAGCATTCAACGGAATGTCATGATGATCGGGAAATGAAGCATGTCGCCATGCCAACCATGTTCTACTTATGTGTAAGCGGTGCGCTTAGGCCTTAACTTGAAACACAACGATTGTAAGATCATCGTGCGGCTCGGCATTGCCTACAAACTCTCGCACCTCAGAGGTTAAGTGGTCAAGCATTGCCTGGGGATGTGAATTCGGCCCGTTCGCAATCGCCCGTTCAAGTCGCTCAAAACCAAAAAGCTTATTGTTGCCAGTGTTGGCTTCAACCACGCCGTCGCTTGTCATCACAACAATATCATTAGGCGCGAGGTTAAAGGTTATCGCTTCGTAGCCGGATTGGGACCCAATCCCGGTTCCCAGCGGCATGCCACCCACGTCTAACCCGATCACTTCGCCGGTTGCGCGTCGAATATACGGTGGAATGCCGCCAGCGTTGGCAATGTGCAGATCGAGACCGTCAACTTCGACATAGCAGAGCGCACAGTTTTGATGCGTCGCTTTGGTATAGCGCATCAGTACATGGTCAAGATACGCCAACACCTCGTTCGGCGCTCGCGTCGATGTAATTGCCGAGTCGAAGTGAGCTAAGCTGATCGCCATCAACAAGGCAGCGGACATACCTTTGTCGGAAACGTCGCCGACTGCTAATGCGAATCGTGTATCGCTCAGTGGATGATAATCGTAAAAGTCGCCGCCAACCTCAAAGGCTGGAACAGAATAGCAAAACACGTTCGGCCCAGCCCAGGTAGGATTAGCCGGAGGCAGCAAGCTTTGCTGGATTTGTCGCGCAAGGATAAGCTCATGCTGCAAACGGTTCGTTAACAGCTGGAGTTGCTCATACGATTGCGAGAGCAGAAGATTCGTTTCTTGTAATTTCTGCTCTTGCGCTTGTGTTTGCAAAAATGCTTGTGATAACGTGTCGTTTGTTGATTTCCAAAACGCTTTCTGCCGCGTCAACTCTTTTTCTAAGGCTTTGAACCGCCAAAAAATTCGTTGGAGTTCCGCGCCTTGCACAAAACTGTCGCTGTTAATCTGTGATGCTTCAAAAAACGTTTGAGCGTCAATCTCGTTAGGCGCCTTTGTCATGGTTGTCCTAGTGAAACTCGATCAAATATGTTTGTGGATCTTGCGAGTTATCAACGTCAATGTACATCAAATCTTGAGTAACGGCTAAACCACCGCGCAGAATGCCACGTTCCAAATCCTTGCTAAACGGTGTTGTACTTTTTACTACCGCCCTGCCTGCCGATTCGTTCAATTCGGCCAGTGAAAAATCTCCAAGCTGTTCGGGCGTACCTCGAATTATACTGTAATAGCCGCGTGAGCTGGTTTGAAAACGGAGAAAATCAACGCCTCGCTGAAAATCACTCTTGCCGGGGCCGAAATGATAATACACATTGATAATTTCAACGCCAATCTGCTCAAGAATCGGCGCGGGATCAACATATTTGCTGGTGATCACGTTGATCATATGCTCGTAGCGTTCGAGTGGATGCCATTCTTCCGGTTGAACCGAGTCCAGAAACACTTTTACTTCATCATCAACAAGAAAGTTCAAATTAATGCAGGCAGCTTTGAAGGCAAGTATCAAGGCCGCGCTAACCATCACGCCACTTTCCTGCTGACTAGTGTTGTCTTCACGTAGTGTGCTCATCGGGTTTCTTAATCCTGATACTGATCGGCTAAAGAACGCCTGCTGTTGTGTTCCACAACTATGCTGCTTCAATAACGCCACTCATACAACCATCATTGGTCCTACTTCGTGTTGGTGGCATAGTTGGTGCGTGTCAACATAATGTAATTATGTTTATTAGATGTCTGTCAAAGACAAGCGAAGGAGCAAATAATGGTACGTCAGATGATTCCAGATCAGCAGCAGTCGCGGCGCAGCATCATAACCTACGGTACATATGCGGAAGCGCAGCGAGCGGTTGATTACCTCTCGGATAAGAACTTTCCGGTTCAGCGAACGGCTATCGTGGCCGAGGGTATTCGATTTGTTGAGCAAGTAACCGGACGTCTTAACTATGGCCGCGCGTTGCTTAACGGCGCGCTGAGTGGCGCTTCGACCGGTGTGTTTGTCGCGCTGCTTCTCGGCTTGTTCGGGTTTGCTGGTGCTGGTAGTGGCCTATTAAGCTTGGCGCTTTCCGGTTTGATCTTTGGCGCGATCCTCGGGGCCGTGCTTGGAGTGGTGAGCTACGCGCTATCGGGAGGACGGCGCGACTTCACATCGGTTAGCGGGATGCAAGCCGAACGTTACTCGGTGATGGTCGATGTTGAGGTTGCAGGCGAGGCGATTAACTTGCTGAACGCGATGAACACGGCGCGCTAACACACTATCGGTCCAGCCACCGCACTATAAGGGTGCGGTGGTGTGCGTTCATGACGGCTAGGCTCGTGGAAATGGCACGACCCACAGCCAGATCGCAAGCACAAATGCAGTGCCGGCGGCAATGGTGAACAGATGAAACAGCTCATGGAAGCCAAAGATGTGTGGGATTGGATTTGGTCGTCGCAGTGCATAAATCACCGCGCCGATGCTATACAAAATGCCACCCGCTAAAAACATCATCAGCGCTTGCCAAGGCAACGCATTGAGCATTGACGGTAGTGCAAGTAACGATAACCAGCCCATACCAACGTACAAGCCAGTCGAGATACCACGTGGCAGCGAGCGAATAAACAAGGTCGCAACACCCGCTGCTGCACAGGTCCAAATAAGCACAAGCAGTGTTACGCGCAGCCAGCCCTGCAAAATGTTCACGCTAATCGGCGTGTACGTGCCCGCAATCAGCAGAAAGATGTTAGCGTGGTCGATCGTACGCAGAATACGATAACGTCGGCCTTGCCACGCTCCAATATGATACACAGCGCTGAAGGTGTACAGCACAATCATCGTCAGCCCAAACACAAGCAACGATACAAACAGAACGGGATCGTGATACGTTTGGATCAACAATGCAAGCGTTACCACAACAGATGCAACCGCGGCAATGGCATGTAGCCATCCGCGCATCCGTGGCTTAAATCCATGCGCGGCAAGCGGCAACGCCGGGTCGTCTTTGGTGGCTGTGTGTTGGTTATATTGCATCAAACTATTCCCTAACCGATACGATAAAAATATACGTCTTAGTGAGTAATACGTAAAAAATGCTCGCTGCAGATGACTCCGAGTGAAAAGTCGCCGAGATGGATGAACAAAGCGGTCGAATACCATGAGAATTATCTGACCACAGCAAGCGAACAGCATTTGCAGAACCGCGCGCGCTTTGTTATAATTACCGCCACAGCACGGGCCTCTAGCTCAATTGGCAGAGCAGTTGACTCTTAATCAATTGGTTCTGGGTTCGAGTCCCAGGGGGCCCACCAACATAAACAACAGGACAGCGGAACTACCGCTGTCCTGTTGTTTTGCCGCGCGAATCAGCCTCTAGCTCATCCATGGGATTCAGCAGCTCACGAAGCTAGTCCAATTCACTGGCTCTTAAATCCTCACCATACCCGTTGCTAATCTCGAAAATTTTGGGTAATCATTAATCCACGTACTCCCGCGTCCAAAATCCCAATGCCCACGCGACCAAACTCGGGCCGTAAGATGTTCTCGCGATGTCCCGGCGAGTTCATCAATCCTTCATGCGCTAGGGCAAGTGTTGGCGCAAGCGCTAGATTTTCGCCCGCCGTAAAATAGGTAATTCCTGCAGCGTCGATACGGTCGAACGGTGAGCGGCCATCGGGTGTGTTATGGGCAAAGTAGCCACGTGTCAGCATATCGTCTGAATGGCGGCGAGCAACCTCCCGCATCTCGGGATCGGCCTCCAATGGCGTTAACCCAACCTTGGTGCGCTCATCGTTGATAAGCACAAGCATTTCGGCTTCCAGCGTGGGATCGGGCGGTGCATCCGCTACCGTATATGGTAAGTCGACGCGTTCATCCGAGTCGGGTCGTATGGTCACGGTGTTAAGCGTTTGATTGAACGCGTCGCCGAAAACCGGTTGGAGCGCAGTCTCGCCTCGTTCGGCAACAACTGCAAGCCGATTTGCAAGTGAACTGTCTCGTGTAGCTTCTCTCAAATTACTTGGTAACGGCAGTGACAACATCAGGGCTCCGATGATCACGGCCGAGAGCAGCCCATTGACGAAACCAGGAACAATCCCCAGACCCCGATTCAGCTTGTGGGTATGTACGCGCTTGGGTAACCGTGCAATCAACAGATTTCCCACCAGGCGAATCACCAATCCTGCCAATATGGAGATGATAATAAACGCTGCCGGACGATCCCAAACTTCCGACCAGCTTGCCCTCCCGCCAATCCATTGTGCCGCGACCTCATACAAGCGGAAAGCAGCAACAAGGCTACCGATCCAGGCGACCAGATCCAGCAAGCCATACAGCGCGCCAGCTCGCAAGCCACGCAAGACCGAGAACAGCACAATCAAAATAAGAATAATATCAACGTAGTTATGTATCATTGGTATCTGCCTTTGGCCACACTGGTTAACCAAATCTTTCTTGTTTTGCAACCCATAATCACATCGTACCGTTAATTTCAGGGCCATGTTGTAGAGCAACAGCTATCTGGATTACTAACTGACAAAGCTTACTAATCAGCAGAACACGTCAACGATGACACGCGCAGCATATGCTACACTGCGGCAGCACCACCATATGGAGCTTGATATGGCAGCGAGACAGATAGCTATTTATGAAGACGTAGCAGCCTTAGCGACGGTAGCCGCGCAGCATATCGTGGAACGCGCTCAAGCAGCTGTTGCAGCACGCGGCCATTTTTTCATTGCTTTGTCGGGTGGCTCGACCCCCAAACACGTGTATCAATGTTTGGCGGCAGAGCCACTAAGCGCACAGATGCCGTGGGAACAAACGTATGTGTTTTTCGGTGACGAGCGTGCTGTTCCGTCGGATAGCTCGTTGAGCAATTTTCGCATGGCCTGTGATTCATTGCTTAAACAGGTGCCAATTCCCGATGATCATGTTAAGCCGATTCTTGGTCAAGGCCATGATCTTGATGCAGCCGCGCAGCATTACGCGCGCATTGTACGCAGCTTCGTACCGGGCCAGACACCACGCTTCGATCTTGTGCTGCTGGGCATGGGGCCGGATGGTCATACGGCTTCGTTGTTTCCGCACAGCCCCGCGCTAACAGCGACCGATGAGTTAGTCGTTGCAACACCTGTCGCGCCACTGGAGCCGCATGTTCAACGCATTACGTTCACAACAGCATTGATCAATGCGGCGGCGGAAATTGTGTTTCTGGTCGCAGGCGCGGACAAAGCGCAAACACTAGCGGCTGTACTGGAAGGCGTGTCGGAACCAGACAGATTGCCTTCGCAGAGTATCGCGCCTTCCAACGGCGATCTGCGGTGGATGATCGACGGTGCGGCAGCACAGGAGCTACAACAAACGTATGGATGAGTCGGGCAAGCAGCGCGCGGCAGTTCAAGCCGCCGCCGAAGTTCAATCTGGCACTCGGATTGGGTTGGGGAGCGGCTCCACCGTTAATTTCATAGCGGCCGCGCTCGGTGAGCGTATCCGTCGCGGCGACTTGCGCGACATTGAGGTGGTTGTGGCGTCGCGCTGGACCGCTGAGGCTGCGCGTGAGGC